>CAMOFU010000062.1 GCA_946613705.1 uncultured Clostridia bacterium | reverse complement strand
TAAAAATGAAAGGAAAGAATAATGCCGAGTTTAAGATACAGAATGCTTGAAAAAATGTTCTCGCTCATCGGCGTGAACAAGATGCTCAACAAAGAGGGCGAGGAGTGGGAGAAGCTGCTTGCCGACTACTCTGAGAAGCAGAAAAAGCCGCTGAAGATCCCGTACAAGAAGCTCAAAAAAGGCGGCTTCGAGCTTATAAAGAAGGACTTTGACGGAGTGACCGTCTATGCTGTCAGGGTCAGGGGAAGCAAGCCGAAAAAGGCTGTGCTGTATCTTTTCGGCGGGGGTTATATCCTGCCGCCCGACACGGGCGACCTTATCCTCTGCGGACAGATCGCCAAGGCCTGCGATGCCGAGGTCTGGTTCCCGATATACCCTATGGCACCCGACCACAGGCTCGCTGAAACACTGGAAAGCACACTTTCGGTCTACCGACATATACTCACAAGGCACAAGCCCGAGAACGTGCGGTTCTTCGGCACGTCATCGGGCGGAGGACAGGCAATGTCGCTGTGCCTTTACATCAGGAACAGGTATCCCGAGATACCTCTTCCGAGGAAGCTGGTGCTGCAATCCCCGGGAATGCAGGTGCCGCCGAGCGACAGTCAGAAGGCGGAAATGGAAAAGCTGAAAAAATACGACGTGATGATCCCGCCCGCATTTTTCGACAGGATAGCGCCCGTGCTTGCGCAGGGTGATGAAGCCTATCTGCTCAGCCCCCTGCTCTGCGATATCTCGGGCTTCCCGTGCATTGATGTTTTCTACGGCACGCACGAGGTGATGTATGCATATCTTGATGACCTGAAAGCCCACTGCAAAAAGTATGGTGTTGAGCTGAACGTTCATATCGGGGAGGGCATGATGCATTGCTGGGGAGCTATGGAGTTCATTCCCGAAGCAAGGGCTGTGCGGCAGGAATACTTCAAAGCACTGAACGAGGGGGAAAGCGTATGAGCCCCCCGCTGCTGATAGCCTGCATAGGGCACATCATCTGCGGCATCACCGACTGCCTGCTTGCCTACACTCCCGAGGGCAGATTCGATATGGGCAGGGACACAAAGGACAGCGAGAGAATGAAAAGGCTGTTTGATAAAATGCCGCTTAAACAGATAGAGGTGTCGATGCTGCTTGGTGCGGCAGCTCTGTTTATGGCAAGCTTCGGATATATCGGGCTCAGCCGCTGGGCAGAGGGGTACTCCGAAGCAGCGGGCATGACAATGTATATCTCGGGACTGTTTTTTATCGTGCCGATAACCGCTCACCATGTTTTCTGCGGAGCCGTGGAGTGGTTCTTTGTAAAGCTCGGCAGGACGGAGGAGGCGCTTGAAACAGTCCTCACATTTTTCAAGAGAACAGCAGCCGCTGCCGCAGCCTATGTCGGGCTCCTTGTGTTTGCGGTAACACTGCTCGTCCTTATCGTATCGGGAAAAACCGAGCTGCCGCTGTGGGCCTGCTGCTTTAACACTCTGCCGCTGTTTATCATACTCGCCCCGACAAAGCTGCCTGCAAAGGGGAATATCGCAAATGCTGTGATGTTCCTCGGGCTGAGCTTTCTGGTCTGAGCTCGGGGCAATTTCATTGGAGGTGGATCTATGCTGTTAACTGTATTTTTAGCTTTCGTTTTCTGTGCGGCGATAACGCTCATGCTTATATCGGCTGTTACGCTCATTCAGAGCGAGAAGCTTATGTCATCAGCACCGAAGGAGGCACTCGAGCTTCTGAGACCGAGAAAGGATGAGCTGTTCCCGTATGCAAGGACAATGGGATGGGTGATAATGGCAATCAGCATCCTGCTGATACTCGGCGTGGGCATAGTCTCGATCTGGGACGGTTTCAGGTGCGGCTATTCGTTTTGGCAGTTCTTTCTGCGGTTCGTGCTGATATTCACGATATATAAGGCTTACGATATGATCTTCTTTGATTGGTTCCTGCTGTGCCGATCTCATTTCTTTCAGTTCTATTATCCCGAGATAGAGCCTGTATATAACGGCAGAAAATACGGCTACAATCTGAAAAGCCAGCTGCTCAAGCTTATCGTTATATTCCCCGCAGCTTCGGCACTTGCAGCATGGATATGCAGCAGGTTTTAGGATATGAGCAATGCGGCTCAAGACTTCCGAACAGAAAGGAGATACACGAATAATGATAAGGGCAATGAAGAAAAAATACACACTTTCAGAGGACGGCTTTGTGGGATACTGGTATCCCTCGGATCTTCACAAGGGCATGGCGGTGATCGTGTTCCCCGGCTCGGGGGCAGATCATGAGCTTACAAAAAAAGGCTCGCGGTTTCTGCGTAAAGCGGGCTGGAGCTGTCTGCTCGTGGGCTTTGCGGGCTGGGACGGACTTCCCGAGGACCCTGTGCTCACACCCGTGGAATATGCAGAGCGGGCAGTCAATGTACTCAAAGGCGCAGGCTATGGAAAAATAGCGATGTACGGCATCTTGGCATGAAGCTCGACAGGGTGCGCAACTGCGGTGAGATGTTCCATATGTACGATCTGATACGGGAATGCTGATGCGGGTCACAGCTCACAGCTAACGGCAAAAAAGCCGAAAGCCGCGATATCACGCAGCCTTCGGCTTTTATATTGGTGGACCTGAGGAGGTTCGAACTCCCGACCTCTGCGTTGCGAACGCAGCGCTCTCCCAACTGAGCTACAAGCCCGAATATGTGCTGTGAGTGGCACCCCCAGTAGGAATCGAACCTACAACTAGCCCTTAGGAGGGGCTTGTTATATCCATTTAACTATGGGGGCATGATCTCACAGCACTAATAATTATACAACAATTATTCCGTTTTGTCAACAGGCAGCAGAATAAATTCACAAAGTTTTATCAATTGCAAATGGCGTGAGCGCTGTGCGGCATCTGACGGCATCACCTCAGTACATACTCCGAGATCATGCGGCCGATCATTCCGATATCGGTCCTGCCGCCGAATTCAAAGGTCGCCGTCGTTCCGTTGCTGAAAACGACGTACAGCTCGCTGTCGGAGATTATCTCGGCAAAGCCGGGGGTCTGTATCGAGAAGAACTGTATCTTTGAATACGGCATTGATGTGAAGGATTTGCGCCTTCCCGTGATGCCCTGAATGTCGATCGAGATGATGCGCTTGTTTGTGAAGATGAGCTGGTCGCGCACTGTCTTGAATGCCTGCATCGGCTGTTCGCCCGCAATAAGCAGCCCCTGCAGCTCGCCTCTTACCTGATCGAGCCCTATCGGTTTGAGATTGAAAACAGAATCCTGATTGAAGCTTACGCTCATATTTTGTCACTCCTTCATATCGTGTATTTCCTGATGCTATTATAGCATTTTTTGATGTCTGTGTCAATAACACGAAATACCCGCCGCGCCGCGGTTTGTGCGGAAGGCAGGCTTTGCCGTGCTCCGGATCGTATAATGGTGCAAGGTTATATGTTTTGATGTTTTTTGATTTTTCAGGACACGATCTGCCTGCGGTCATTTTACACTGAGAACACCCTCAAAGTCAGCAGACAGCTCGTCATTTTGCCGTGTCAGTGATATGCATCCTTGTTTTGTATTCTTCAAGCTCCTCCTTATGGCAAAGCTCGATGCCGAATATGTTTCCGTACAGATCAAGCTCCTCGGGGTCAAACTCTGCTGTCCAGACCGTGCCGTCGGATCGGATAAGCGCAAGTGCTTCTGTCCTTCCGTTAGATTCGGGATTATAGGAATACAGCTTTTGACCCGGGGCATTGAGCAGGGTGGTCGTTTGCAGTTTTGTGTCCCCGATCAGCGGCGGCGCGTTTGCTGCTCTTTTGCTTTCCTGCTGTTCAAGCTTGTATACATAGAAGGAATCTTTAAAAACCCAGTCGTAAAGCACAAAGGCTATCTCCATCGTATCATAGTCAATATATACGCTTGATATGTCAACATTGCTGCCGTATATCCCCTGCGGGTAGTCCGAGGGGTCAACTGCATCTATGTAGATAAGCCTTTCATCAGCCCGCTGTACAAAGGCATTTATCTCATCTGTTATTTTGTCGTATTCCTTCTGCTTCCGATATGCTTTGTATCTGTCTGATGCAAACCATACCGCTCCTGCTGCTGCCGCAAAGGCCGCAAGTGCGATGCAGGGGATAACGATGTACTTTTTAACATTGCCCATATCTCCGCGCGGAGCTATCGGCAGAGCCCACAACATATAAACTATCAAAGCGATGGGAACTGCAAATATCGGGAAGTAGTTTATAAAAACGAACGGGACCGCAAGAGCGTTTTTTACCGGTTCAAAGTAATTGGCCAACACGATAAGGCTCCCGACCAGCAGGCTCTTTGCCAGATATTCCAAAGCGATCAATGACCTTTTCATCTTATTGTTCTCCTAAAAATGCTGTCTGTGTCGGTTTTACTTTGATTTATTATAGCATATAACCGCAGGCAAAGTCAATATGGCTGTGTCAGGATCGATCTGCTCATATGTGTCGGGTCAATTTGCTCATTATTCTTGACAAACTCTGTAAATTAGGATATAATTGTTATGTTGACTATTTTTCCGAAAAGGAGCTTATAATATGGAGAATAAGAAGATAATACTTACGGGCGACCGTCCTACGGGTGCGCTGCATCTCGGTCACTATGTCGGGTCGCTGAAAAAAAGAGTTCAGCTGCAAAATACGGGAGAGTATAAGCAGTTCGTTATGATCGCCGATCTTCAGGCGCTTACCGATAATGCCGAGAATCCCGAGAAGATACGCAACAATATCCTCGAAGTAATGCTCGATTACCTTGCGGTGGGACTGGAGCCCGAAAAGACGACGTTTTTTGTTCAGTCGCATATCCCCGCGCTGTATGAGCTGCCGATGTATTATTCCAATCTCGTGACCATGTCCCGCCTTGAGCGCAATCCCACTATCAAGAACGAGATCAAGATGCGCAACTTCGAGCGCAATCTTCCCGTCGGCTTTATGACCTATCCTATCAGTCAGGCTGCGGATATCACTGCATTCAAGGCTAAATACGTCCCTGTCGGTGAGGATCAGCTGCCCATGCTCGAACAGGCAAGAGAGATCGTTTCGGCATTTAACCGCATCTATAAGTGCGATATCCTCGTTGAGCCCGAGGCAGTGCTGCCCGACAACGAGAACTGCAACAGGCTCGTCGGCACCGACGGCAACACCAAGATGAGCAAATCCCTCGGCAACTGCATCTACCTCAAGGACAGCGAGAAGGACATCAAGCAGAAGGTCATGTCGATGTTTACCGACCCGCTGCATATCAATGTATCTGACCCCGGGCATACCGAGAACAACCCCGTGTTCATCTACCTTGATGCGTTCAGCACGGAGGAGGATTTTGCAAGGTTTATGCCCGAATACAAGGATCTTGCCGAGATGAAGGAGCACTATGAGCGCGGCGGTCTCGGTGATATGAAATGCAAGAAGCTGCTCAACAATATCATGCAGGAATTCCTCCGCCCGATAAGAGAGCGCCGTGAGCAGTACGAAAAGGACAAGAGCTATCTGCTCGAAGTGCTGAAAAAGGGTACAGAGGAGGCTATCGAGGTCTCCAACAAGACAGTTTCCGAGATCAGGAACGCTATCGGCATCAATTATTTCACCGATGACAGCTTCATCGATAAGTTTGTAAAGTAAATATGTGATGTTAAAAAACAAGGTACCGCCGAAGCGATACCTTGTTTTGTCATCTTGTATATAGTTCCGTCATTCCTCATCTTCGTCATCGTAATTGTCCCCGTACTCCGAGTCGTCATAGGGGGCGGCTTCGGGCTCGTCATCGGCAGCCTCGTTCACCTCGTCGCAGGAGGGGATGATGATGTTGTCGAGCTCCTCGGGTGTGAGCGGTGTCCGCCTTGCACGCGGCTCGGTAAGCTTGGCGGCATTGTCGATATAATACTGCGTATCTGTCGGCATCTTTTTCTTTTTGAGCTTTTCGTTGACGTGCTCGCGGGTGAGCTTATAGATCAGCGCAAAGGTCGGTACGCCGAGCAGCATTCCGATAAATCCGAAAAGCCCGCCGCCGATGAACAGCGCGATCATTACCCAGATAGCAGGCAGACCTGTCGAGCCGCCGAGTATCTTCGGGCCGAGAACGTTGCCGTCGAACTGCTGAAGCAGCAGAATGAACAGCAGCAGCCAGATGACCATTTTGGGGTCTTCAAGGAAGATCAGCAGCGCCGAGGGGATAGCACCGATCAGCGGGCCGAAGAACGGGATAACGTTCGTGACACCCACGATAACTGCGATAAGCACATTATAGGGCATACCGATTATCGTGAGCCCGACAAAGCAGATGATGCCGATTATCAGCGAGTCGATTATCTTGCCGATGATAAAGCCCGAGAATACAAGGTTCGCATCATTGCCGAAGCGAAGTATCCTGTCTGCCGTGCCCTTGCTGAACTTGGCGAACAGCAGCTTCTTTGCCTGTGCGATGTGTGTCTCCTTGCCGAGCAGCAGATAGATCGACACGAGGAAGCCCAGCACAAAGTTATACAGCACGCTGAAAAAGTCGGCAGCACCGTTTGCGATGTTCTCGAGCATCGGCTGCAATCTGTTGAGGTCGGAGCCGAAGTTGGTGATCTGGTCGTTGAAGAATTTCTGTATCTTGGGATAATTGCGGAAGATCCTGGTCAGCCATTTTTCGGCGTTCTCGACCAGCTTTGAGAAATTCTCGACTATATTGTTGAAGTTGTTTACGAATTCGGGCACAACGATCGAGATTATCCCGACTATGATACCCAGAAAGACCGTGCATGAGATCGCCACCGAGACAGCACGCATCAGCTTGGGACGCTTGACGACCTTGAACAGCTTCTGATACAGCCGCTCGGTCGCTACCATCATCGGGTTTATCAGGAACGCGAGCCCGAGCCCCCATATAATAGGCATCATAACGTCTACCAGCTTGCCCAGAATGTTCAGTATCGCGTTGAACTTGAATATCGCAGTAACGATGACCACGTTCACGGCGATGACGATTATCGCATACAGCGCAACGGTATTGTATTTTTTGTTTGTGTACAGCTTCATTGGATCATCTCACATTTTTTAATATATATAACTATTGTTATTATCTATTATACACTAAACCGTTCGATTTTGCAATAGTTTTCGGTAACTTTTTATATCACACTTATTATCCCGTTCTCATTGGAAGGGGAGGCTCCTTGAGCAGAAGGGATATGCAAAAATATGAAACTTACGATTTTATCATATAAAAATATATTAATCGGAGAAAATTAAGATATACGGCGATCTTCATATACGGCTCTTTCCGTTTGTGTAATGTTTATAAAAAATCTGAAAGTAATTGTTGAAACTACGAATTGACTTTTATGTCAATGTCTGCTATACTTTAAGTGTAAATTTTTATATAGGAGGTCACATTTATGAAATATAAGCGTTTGCTTGCATCGGTCATGGCAGTATGTCTTTCCCTCGGCGCTGCTTCCTGCGGCTCGTCGGACAGCAGCACCGGCGGCAGTGATTCCGCCTCTGCCGATACCGAATCCGTTGCAGAGGCATCTTCCGCTGACGAGAGCTTTGAGGAGAAGAACAATGTCGAGGTAGAGGAGACCAGTGAGGTCGAGAACCTTCCCGCGGGTGAGGAGAGCGTTATCACATATCTCGGTGAGAACGACCTCAATCCTACCAGAGCCAACCCCGAGAAGAGCACCGCGCTCACACTGTTCGAGCAGAAGGGCGGCAGCATCAAGTTCGACCGCACCTCGAATCAGGACAGATTTGACAAGCTTGCGGCTGCGATCGCTTCTCAGGCTGATGTTCCCGATATCTTCAAGTACGAGTGGCTCGCATTCCCTTCGGGCGTAGTTAAGGGTATGTATCAGCCGATAGACAGCATCGTTGATTTCAGCACCGATCTCTGGAGCTCGTCAAAGGAAACTGCCGACCAGTTCATGCTCGGCGGCGAGCACTATGTTGCTCCGCTCGGATATGTGGCTTCCTCTATGATGCTCTATAACAAGGCCGAGATCGAAGCTAACAGCCTTGACGATCCGTATGAGCTGTATATGAACGGCGAGTGGAACTGGGATAACTGGCACAAGATCATGTCGGACTATGTCAGCAATGCGCCCGCAGATACCGAGCGTTACGGCATCAACGGCTTCTTCCGTCCGCATATCGTTCAGCAGACGGGCAAGACGCTTGTAAAATACAATCCCGAGGACAATACGTTCGAGAACAACCTGCTCGATACCGATATAGAGAAGGCACAGACGCTTCTTTACGATCTGATGAAGGAAAACCTTATCCTCGGCGGCTGGATAGGCGGCGCAGATGAGTGCTTCAATCAGGGCGCACTGTTCTACGGAATGGGCGAGTGGGCTTATACAGGCACCGCGGGCCCGAAGGAGGAGGACGACTGGGGTCTTGTTCCGATGCCGCAGTATACCGATAACCCGCAGAAGATCACGACCTCGGATATGAGCGCGTTCATGTGGGTACAGGGCTCGAAGAAGGCCGATGCTGTTAAGGCATGGTTCGACTGCTGCAAGATCGCCAATACCGACCCGCAGTATGAAGAGACAAACAAGGCCAAGTTCATGGAGAACAACCCGCTCTGGACAGAGGAGATGTATCAGGTCAAGCAGGACGTTGTCAGCGACGATTATCTGATGGCATTCGATTATGCATACGGCGTATCCTATGCTCTGGGCGACAGGAACCAGTTCGACGGCAACCAGTGCCTTGTTGACTACCTCTACAACGGTCCCTCCACTCAGGACGAGGAGGGCAATCAGCCTACCTGGAGCAAGGTGCGTGAGCAGTATTCGACGACTGTTGACTCCGAGCTGAAAACTCTCAATCAGCAGATCAAGGAGTTTGAGGAGTCCAAGAAGTAAGCAGCGTTTACAAGATCGAATAAATAAAAACAAGGTATCGGAAACGGTACCTTGTTTTTTGTGTCTTGTATCTTGTATTTTGTATCCGTGAGCCGTCAGAGCGGTGTTATCCTATCTCGTAGGCGGCACCGTAGGCCGAGAACTGATATGTCCTGCCGTCGATCTTCTCACTGGTGTCGGTAAGCGGTCTGCCTTCCTCTCGGCAGTAGTAAAGCGTGTTGTCCCATATCACCCAGCCGCTTCTGAGTGAGCCGTCCTCGCTGAACAGATACAGCTCGCCGTCAACATTGAGCAGCCCTCTCACCAATGCGCCGTTCAGAAGGTAGTAGGTCTTGCCGTCGAGCCTGAGCCAGTCCTCCTGCATCTCGCCCTTGTCGTTGAAGTAGAAATCCACTCCCTCGATGTTTTTCCAGCCTGTGTATGCCTTGCCGTCCTCACCGAAATAGTAGGTGTTTTCCTCGTCGTTCACCCACTTGTTCTTCTCTGCGCCCGATTCGGTGATATAGTAGTAATAGCCCTCGTGCCGCGCAACACCCTTTTTCAGCTTGCCGTTCGTGCCGAAGATATAGAACTTCTCGTCTATCTCCTTTGCCTCGGTGACTGCATAGCCGTTCTCGTCGAAATAATAAACATCGCCGTCCTCACTTGTCATGAAGGAGCTTTTCAGCCAGAATGCCTCGGGGTCGTCCTCGTTCACGCTGCCGTCCTCATTGGGCTGCGGCGAGGTCAGCCGCCAGCGTATGCCGTCTGCGGTCTTCATCAGTCCGTCGGTCAGTGCGCCGCTGCTGTCAAAGATGTATCTCGTGCCGTCGATCGTTGCCTCTCCCGTGGCAGCAGCACCGAGAAATCCGAAGTAGTATCTCTTGCCCTCGATCTCCTTCCAGCCTGTAGCCTTGATGCCTGTCTGCTCATCAAAATAGAAGGTGTATCCGCTTATCTTTTTAAAGCCCCGCACCATGTGTCCCGAATTGTCAAAATACTGCTGGTCATTGCGGTTCTTGCCGAGTGCATCGTAGACCTTTTTGCACTGTATCTCATAGCTGTCGATAACAGGTTTGGGAGTGCCGTCCTCGTTGAGCTCGGGCTCGGGCTCGGTATAAAGCGGCAGCAGCTCGTCAAGATGATGCAGCTCCTCTTCCGTGAACAGCTCGCTGATATTCTTTTCGGCGGCAACTGCTTTGTTGTATTTGTTCAGAAGCTTCAGATCTGCACCGAGAGCCTTCGTCTTTTTTGCGATATCGGCGGGGACATCGTAAACGTTCAGCCAGCCCTTGTGCGAGGCATAATCCGAGGGATCAAAGAAGTAAACATCGTCCCCCTCCTCGTAGAAGCCTGTCTGTGCAACGCCGTCGAACCCGAGGTAATAGCTCTTGCCCGTGCCGCTGTCGGTATACCAGCCCGTGAGCAGCCGACCCTTCTCATCGAAATAATAGCCTATATCGTCAATGGTGTGCAGCCCCGTAAATGCTGCGCCGCTGTCGCTGAAATAGTATTTTACGCCTGCTTCAAGGAACCAGCCCTTGTCCATGACACCGTCATCGGAGAAATGATAACGTTCATCACCGATCTTCTGCCAGCCTGTTACCATGTTCATATCCGTATCAAAGTAATAGGTCTTGCCGTTCAGCTCGGTGAAGCCTGTGGCAAATATGCCCGTTTCCTCATCGGCATAGCGGTAATGACCGTCGATCTCCTGCCAGCCCTTGTAAAGCGCACCCTCATCGCTGAAAAGGTAGATCTTTCCGTCGATATGCTGCTCGCCCGTGAGCATATGGCCGTCCTGCGCAAAGCAGTAGGTCACGCCGTCGATCTCGAGAAAGCCGGTTGCCATCGAGCCGTCTGACTTGAAGTAATACTGTATGTCGTGTATCTTTGCCCAGCCCGTTATCATCAGGCCGTTGGGGTCGTAGTAGTAGCTCTTGCCGTCCTTCTCCGAAAGGCCGCTCCCGGGGAAGCCGTGGTCGTCAAAGAAATACTCCGCGCCGTTGAAATCGCGCAGCCCCGTGCGGAATATGCCCGAGTCATCGGCAAAATAGTATTCCTCGTCGTCTATCGTTATCCTTCCGCGCTGAACAACGCCCGAGCTGTCGAGGTAATAGGTCTCGCCCTCGAACTCCTGCCAGCCGTTGAGCAGTATGCCGTTGTCGTCAAACAGGTAGAGCGTGTTGCTTATCATCTGCATACCCGTGGCGCGGTCACCTGTCGAGGGAATGATGTAGTAGGTACCCTCATTATGCGTGTGCCAGCCTGCGGAATAGAATGCATCGAAGTAAAGATATCCCGCTGCACCCGCTCCTGCGGCAGCAGTCATCACGGCAGCACTCAGCGCAGCAGAAACGACAGTTCTTCTGTGGAACCGTCTTGCCGATGCCGATCTTATCTTTTTATGGTCAACGCTCATGCGGCACACTCCTTAAAACCGAGGGATAGTCAACTACACGGATACTGTATTTATTATACCACACCCCACCACATATGTCAAATGAAAATCTGATGAAAGGTCACAGCGGCGGCGGCAGCGGCCGCGCGCAATGCCGGCGGCAGCGGCCGCGCGCAATGCCGCCTA
>CAMOFU010000061.1 GCA_946613705.1 uncultured Clostridia bacterium | reverse complement strand
CAACTTATTATTATAACTCAGATCCGCAGATTTGTCAAGCACATAAATTCTTCAGTTTTCCCAAGAACCGTGCAGCCCTAGCGCGGGCGGCGCAATTCCCTCGCCGACAACGGAGAGCGAACCGATCCCTTGTTCTGGCTCGGGGCGTACTGCCTACAAATATTTTACACTAAGGCAGGTCTTGGCGGCATTGCGCTGTCGCCGCGGGGACCCGTTGGTGACTGCTCTGCACAAATGATAATAGTATATAGCATCACCCGCTTAACGTGAATTTTAAAAACGTCAAGTCTGCACCGACCTACGATCCGGAGCGCAGCAAATCCTGCCTTCCGCACAATGCAGGGCGCGACGGCATTGCGCTGTCGCCGCTGCTGCGGGAGAGCTTTTTTCTTCGGCTCTGAGCTGCTGCCTGTTTTGTTTATCTGCACTGCAAATGTCAGCAGCTGCCCGCAGATTTTTGTCTGATGTGCCGAAATGTTTTTGAGGGTCTTGCATTTTCGGAAAAGATGTGCTATGATAACAGCGTTATGTAACGCTGTTATGTAACGCTGTTACGTAACGCTGTTATCTTCATTCATCATTGCTCAACAAACAAAGAACAGAGGTGATCTGCATGAGCTACGAAAAGGAAAGCCGCGAAAGGCTGATAGAGTGTGCAAAGGCAGAGTTTCTGGAGAAGGGCTTTGCCAAGGCATCGCTGCGCAGGATAAGTGCTGCGGCAGGGCTTACAACGGGCGCTGTATATTTCTTTTTCGGAGATAAGAACGGGCTGTTCGGCGCTATAGTTGATGAGCCTCTGCGGCAGATAACGGAGATCATCTCGCAGCATTACATGAGCGAGAACGACGAGGATTTTTCCGTCTATGAACATACGCAGGGCGATCACGACGGTTTTGCCGAGCTGCTGATCCCCGTAATGTACCGCGATCACGATGCGGTCATGCTGCTGCTCGAAAAGTCGGCAGGCTCGCGGTATGAGGGGACGCTGGACAGTATAATAGATATGACAGAGCGCTTCTATGTGCGGCTCGCGGAAAAATATGCCGCCGCCGTACCGAACAAAAAGGTCAACAGCTATATGCTCCATTGGTTCTGCCATATGCAGATAAATGCCTTTGTTCATCTGCTCACCCATGTGAGGGACGAGCAGCAGGCGCTCAGGTCGATAAAGCCTGTGATGGATATGCTGGTCGAGGGCTGGATGAAATATATACTCGAGGACGAATAGGCTGTCAGGCAGCACTGCTCTGCGGTGCTGCTGAAATAAACGCAGCAGGTTAGCTACAGCTAATCCGCTGACTGCAAGCAACGGAGGTATCGGATAAAGATGTATTTAGAGGTAAAGGACGTAAAAAAGAGCTACGGAAAGGACACGAGCTATATCCAGGTGCTGAAGGGTGTCAGCACGGGAGTTGAGCGCGGGCAGATGTGTGTTATACAAGGCACGAGCGGTTCGGGAAAATCGACGCTGCTCAACTGCATCGGCGGGCTGGACAGCATGGATTCGGGCTCGGTAAAGGTGGACGGCAGGGAGATCTTCGGTCTGAAGCCGTCGCAGCTTTCGGATTACAGGCGGGACAATCTGGGCTTCATATTCCAGTTTTACAATCTTGTTCCCAATCTGACGGTGCGCGAGAACATACAGATCTGCGAACACATCGCGGAGAAACCGCTCGATATGGATGAGCTGCTCGATACTCTCGGGCTTACCGTGCATCAGAACAAGTTCCCCTCGCAGCTTTCGGGCGGTCAGCAGCAGAGGTGCGCTATCGCAAGGGCGCTGATAAAGAATCCCAAGCTGCTGCTCTGCGACGAGCCGACGGGAGCGCTCGACTCAAAGACCTCGCGGGATATCCTGATGCTGCTTGAAAAGATCAACGAAAGATACGGCACGACCATGCTGATCGTAACGCACAACAATTCGATCAAGAACATGGTACACAAGGTAATAATCATCAAGGACGGGCTCATAAAGAAGGAATACGAGAACGAGACGAGAGTGCCCGCCGCTCAGCTGGAGGATCTGTAATGAACAAGGTACTCAGAAAACGTCTGCCGCGCGATCTGCGGGCAGGCTTCGGACGCTATCTGGCGCTGGTGCTGCTGATAGTTATGGGGATATACCTTGTGGTAGGCATCGTCGGCTCTGCCGAGGTGGTACTGCGGGGCACGGAGGATATGAAGAGCATAAACAAGGTCGAGGACGGACAGTTCACCGTATTCCTGCCGCTGACGGAGGAGGAGCTTGCCAAACTCGGGGAGGACGGCACCGAGATCGAGGAGATGTTCTCGCTCGATCTGAAAGCAGAGGACGGCTCGGTGCTGAGACTGTTCCGAAACCGCAGCAGCATCGACCTTATCCAGCTCGATTCGGGAAGGCTTGCAGAGGCTGCGGGCGAAGCGGTCGTGGAGAAGGGCTATGCCGAGGCTCACTCGCTGTCTTTGGGCGACAGCGTGAAAGTATCGGACACGGAGCTCACCGTCACGGGCATCGGGTCTGTGCCCGACTACGATCAGACGCTTGCATCGTTTGCTGATACCGCGGTCGAGAGATCGGGCTTCGGGCTGATATTCACGACCGATGAGCAGTACCGCAGCATCAGGGACGGCCACACGCAGAAGGCGGAGGAATACACCTACGCCTACCGTCTCGGCAGCATAAGCAACGATGAGCTGAAGGACAGGATACGCTCGCTCGGATTCGACCCCGAAAAGGTGGAGAACAAGTATTTCAGGCAGACTATAGACGAAGCGCTTGAGCAGCGGCGCGAGCTGGAGGACGGGATAGACAGGCTTGCAGACGGCGGAAAGGAGCTTGCCGACGGAGCAGCCGAGCTCGGCGGAAGCGGCGGAGAGCTTACAGCGGGTGCGCAGCAGCTGTTTGACGCATATCTTGCATCGGCAAACAGCACGCTCAGGGCGATGAAGCTCAACGTAACGCTCACGGAGGAAAACTATTCCGAAACGCTTAGCAGGCTCGGGGGCGCAGACGGCTCTGAGGAGCTTGCCGCACTTGCAGCGAGCCTTGACAGTCTTGCCGCGCTGAAAAACGGAGTGAGCGAGTACACCGAGGCGGCGGGAGAGCTCGGAAAAGGTGCCGCAGAGCTCAACGACGGGATAACCGAGCTTTCCGACAAAACGGGAGAGCTGTTCGACAAGGTATTCAAGCTCGAGCTCGATAACCTTACCTCATTCATCACTGCCGAGGACAATATCCGCATAGGTGCTGCGGCGGGTGACGTGATAATGGACAGGAACGCGGGTCTTGCGGCAGGTGTTATCGTGCTGGTGCTGTTCGCATATGTGATCTCGGTATTCGTGATACATCAGATCGAGCGTGAGCAGAGCGTTATCGGCGCACTGTACGCACTCGGTGTAAAAAAGAGGGATCTGCTCAGGCACTACATAACCCTGCCGACGGTCATCGCATTCGTCGGCGGACTGATCGGTGCGGCGGCAGGCTTTTCGCCGCTCGGTGTGGGTATGCAGACAAAGGACACCTACGGCTATTTCTCGATACCCGAATACGACATGGTGTATCCCGTATATCTGGTAGTCTATGCGCTGGTGCTGCCGCCGCTGATCTGTGCTGCGGTGAATGCGCTGGTGATAAACAAGAAGCTTTCGCGGACAGCGCTCTCGCTGATAAAGAACGAGCAGTCGGCAGAGAGCTACAGGCAGGTCGAGCTTAAAACGAAGAGCTTCACGAGGCTGTTTGCGATACGTCAGCTGATAAGAGAGAGCCGTTCGGCAGTCACGGTGGCGCTCGGTATGCTCGTGTCGCTGCTGGTGGTGATGCTCGGACTTGACTGCCTGGTGATGTGCAGCGCGGTCAAGCGGGACAACGTTGAGGACACGAGATACAGCTATATGTATCTTTACAAGTACCCCGAAAAGACGCTGCCCGAGGGCGGAGAGGGTGCCTATATCGAAACGCTCTCGACCGACTGCATGGGCTACACGCTCGATGTGAGCGTTATAGGGCTGGACGGCGAGAGCAGCTACTTCTCTGCCCGTCCCGAAAAGGGCAGGACAAAGGCGGTCATCAACAATTCGCTCGTCGAGCGCTACGGCTATAAGGTCGGGGACAGAGTGACCTTTACCGACTCCGCTGCCGACACCGACTACTCCTTCACGGTAACGGACATATGCAGCTATGCCCCGGGCTTCACGATATTCATGGACATAGGAAGTATGCGGGAGCTCTTCGGCAGGGACGAGGACTATTTCAATGCCGTCTACTCCGACAGGGAGCTTGACATCGACGAGGGCAGGCTCTATTCGGTGACCACGAAGGAGGACGTTGAAAAGAGCGCGGGGGTATTCATCGATCAGATGAGTCCGCTGGTCGCCGTGCTGATAGCTGCGGGAGTTATAATCTTCTGCGTGGTGATGTACCTGATGCTCGGCGTGATGATCGACCGCTCGGCAATGGGCATCTCGCTGATAAAGATATTCGGATACCGCTCGGGCGAGATAAGGCAGCTTTACCTCAACGGAAATCTGTTCGTGGTAGCTGCGGGCGGACTGATAACCATACCGCTGGCAAAGCTTGCCATAGACAAGATCTACCCCACATTTATCCCGAATGTTGCCTGCTCGATGAAGCTCGGCTTCCCGTGGTATATGTATCTGCTGATCTACTGTGCGATGCTGCTGGTGTATGCGGCGATCAACCGTGTGCTTATCCACAGGATAAACAGGATCTCACCGTCCGAGGTACTGAAAAACAGAGAATGAAAACACACCGATAAACGCAAGGCGTCCGCTCACACGAACAGTGAGCAGACGCCTGTTTTGCGGTAATATTCTATCAGCCGCTCGATATCCTCTCTGGTGCAGCCGAGCTTGCGTGCAAGGCAGTCTATGCAGAAAAACTCGGAAGCACCGCGGTCCACCAGCTTGCGGTGGATCGCAATGTCGTCCGCGAGCAGCTCGGTGCGGCATTCAATGCATCTCTTGTGATCGGCCATCACAGCTTCACCGCTTTGGCCTTGAACACCGCGCAGTCGTGCGAGTCGAGCTGAGTTACATATCTTTCGGTAAAGGTCCCCGCTGCGGAGTGGGAATAGCAGTCGTAAAGCTCAAGCCCCATGCCCGAGGAGAACGGCAGACCGATATCGTAGAATTGCAGCGACATCTCGGCACGCTTGTCGCTGAGATTGAACAGCCCTATCGCATACTCGCCCGTGCTGAGCGGCTTGACGAGAGCAAAGACATTCTCGGGATTGTTCCACTGCCTGATGCAGAAGGGACCACGACACTCTATGTCCTGATTGATCGAGATAATGTCCTCGTTAGTGAGTATCTGCTTTGCGGTGTCGTCCATCTTTCTGACATCGCAGCCGATCATAAGCGGAGAATCCATGATCGCCCAAAGCGCAAAATGGGTCTTGTACTCGGTATCGGTGCAGCCGCCTACCACGCTGCCGAGCACCTCGGCATTGTCGCCCCTGCCGTGCATACCTACAACGAGCATATCCATATCGTTGTGGCAATAGCTGCCGCCGTAGGGCTGATGAGACAGCTGTGAGTCAACGATGCTCTTTATGCTGAACCAGTTGTCCTGGATATCGCCGGTCGAACGGAACATCTGCGCACCCGAGGAGCGTATCCAGTCGAGCACATTGTCCGCGCCCCAGTTGCAGGCGGAGAAGAGGATATCCCTGCCGCAGCTGCGGAGCGCCATAGCCATTCTCCTGTAAAGATTGGCACCGTCTGCCGAAAGGGGCTTATAGCAGTAATCGTATTTGAGGTAGTCAACGCCCCAGCCCGCAAAGGTCTCGGCATCTGTGAACTCGTGCTCGAAGCTTCCTGGGTAGCCGCCGCAGGTGTGTGTGCCCGCGCAGGAATACATTCCGAATTTGAGCCCCTTGGAATGGATATAGTCGGCAAGAGCCTTCATGCCCTCGGGGAACTTGTTTTTGTCGGGGACGAGCCTGCCGTCGCTGCCGCGCTGCCGCTCCGACCAGGTATCGTCGATGACGATATACTCATAGCCCGCGTCCTTCAGGCCGCTTTCAACAAAGAAGTCGGCAGTCGTGCGTATCAGCTCATCGCTGATGTTCCAGCCGAAGGTGTTCCACGAGTTCCAGCCCATAGGGGGCACTGCCGCAAGGGGAGCTTTTCCGTTCACATTCATAGTCATAGCCATAGTCTCGATTCATTTCCTTTCATTCTTCATTTCTTCGTTCGGTTTCCGTCTGCTTGCTCTGCGGTAGGCCTCGGGGGGCATTCCCTCGGCACGTCTGAACACCGTGCTGAAATACCCCGCATCGGAAAACCCGCACATACGGGCGATCTCCGAAACTGCCCTGTCTGTCTCGAGGAGCAGCTGCTTTGCTTCCCACAGGCGGCGGCTGCGGATATATTTTTCGATGGAGGTGTTCATAGCCTGACGGAATATCCTGCCGAGATACTGGTGCGAGACTCCGCTCAGCTCCACCAGCTCACCGATCGGCAGGTCGCGCCTGAAATGCTCCTCGATGTGATCGAGCACAGGCAGCAGTATCTCGTTTCCCGAGCTGCTGCGCGGCAGCACCCGATCGAGCAGCAGACTGTGCAGCTCGAGTATCAGCTGATAGCACAGTCCCGAACATCGGAACACTCCGTTTATCCTGTCGGCACGCAGTGCCACGAGCATCTCATCGAACAGCCCGCTTACTGATTTAAGGCTGCATTCCTTAAAGACTATCGGTCTGTTCAGACCCAGCTGAGTGAGGGTATCCTCTATCCCGCAGCCGTCGAACACCACCCAGCGGACTGTCCATTTCCTGTCAATGGGATAATACTCGTGCGGAAAGCCGCGGGGCATCAGGAAAATATCGCCCCGTGTTATCTCGCAGCTCTCACTGCCGTAGTTAAGACGGCCGCGTCCTCTGATGCAGAAAATGATCTTATACCAGCAGGAGTCGGTATCCTCCCTGACATAGCCCTGATACTCCGTTCCGCCTATCCCGCGCAGGCACACGGGCAGGCTCTCGGTCTTTTCGGCATACGGATATATATAAGCCTCCACCTCTGCTGACACCCTCATCACCCCGATCACATTATATCAGATATGTTTCCGTCCGTCAAGCGCGGATTTTGTGTTTTGAAATGGCAGATAACGGCAAACGCGCTTATATGCGGCATCTAAAACGATTAACTTGAATATTTGAAACTTGCAGGTTCAGATAGTTATATTGACTTGCAGCTCATGCGGTGATACAATTAAATAAAGGTATTGATTTAAACAATATCATCAAGATCATTTTGAGGAGCTGATTTCGGACTATGAAGCTAAAGAGATATGCAGCGGCAGCCGCAGCCGCACTGCTGAGCTTTTCGGCGGCGGCAGTTTTTACCTCCTCTGCTGTCGGGAGTGCGGGAAGGACGGTAAACATAACAGTCGATACCGCAAGGGATCGCAAGGCTGTCTCGCCGTACATATACGGAGTGAATGCCGAGCTCATGGAAAGAGATGTCTCCTGCAAGGCGGTGCGTGCGGGCGGAAACCGTTACACGGCTTACAACTGGGAGACTAATGCTTCAAATGCGGGCTCTGACCTAAGAAACAATTCCGACGGGTACTTTATGCAGAACGTTCCCGACGAGATGAAGGATAAGGCCGGCTGTGCGGCGCTCAAGCTTGCGCAGGTATGCGCCGATAAGGGGGCATACTCACTGATGACGCTGGAGCTTGCGGGCTTCGTCGCGGCAGATACCGACGGCGAGGTGACCAAGGCGCAGAAGGCTCCCTCAGAGCGCTGGGACAAGGTCGAGCTCGTGAAGGGCTCGGAGTTCACTCTTGCTCCCGACCCCGATGACGGCGTGGTCTATATGGACGAATTTGTAAACTACCTTGTGAATACGCTCGGGGACTCGGCAAACGGCGGGATAAGGGGATATTCTCTCGACAACGAGCCGTCACTGTGGAGCAGCACCCATTCGCTCGCTCACCCCGAAAAGACCACCTGCGGGGAGATAGTCGAGAAGTCGGTGACTATGTCCAAGGCGGTAAAGGAGATAGACCCGAACGCGGATATCTTCGGGCCTGCGCTGTTCGGCTACGGCGCGTTCACAAATTTTGCGGGTGCGCCCGACTGGAAAAAGATACAGAAGGAGCACCCCGAATACAAGTGGTTCATAGACTACTATCTTGACGAGATGAGAAAGGCAGAGGAGGAGAACGGCAGGCGGCTGCTCGATGTGCTGGATATCCATTTCTACACCGAGGCCAAGGGTGCCTGCGGGGTGCGCTACTGTGAGCACTACAACGAGCCCGACTGCGTTTACAACAAGCTCAATGCCACCCGAAGCCTCTGGGACGACAGCTACACCGAGGACAGCTGGATAACCGACACGGGTGCGGAGTTCCTGCCGATACTGCCCGCTGTTAAAAAGTCGATCGACACATATTATCCGAATACCAAGATAGGTATAACCGAGTATGATTTTCAGGGTGCCTATGATGTCACGGGAGCGATAATGGAGGCCGATGCGCTCGGTATATTCGCCCAGAACGAGGTCTATGCGGCAAACCTGTTTTCTATGGACGCACAGTACCAGCTGACGGGAATACAGCTCTACACCGACTATGACGGACAGGGCAGCGGCTTCGGTGACACGCTCGTACACTGCAAGAGCGATGATATAGAGACCTCGACCGCCTATGCGGCGATAAGAGGCGAAAGCAGCGATACCGTGACGCTTGTGGTGACGAACAAGGCCTTTGCCGACAATACGACCGCGAACATAAAGCTTGACGGCGAGTATGCCAATGCGCATCTGTACGGGATAAACAGTATGTCGGCGCAGGTATTCGACATGACCGACCATAATCCGAAGGTGAAGCTTGACGGCAGCAGCGTTACACTTGAAATGGACCCGCGTACAGTCTCTCTGCTGGTGCTGTCGAAGAACGATACAGCTTCGGCCGAAGATCCTTCCGCCGAGGGTTCGGGTGAGACGGAGAGCACAGTCTCCGCCGTGAGTACGGACAGTGAGGGCAGCAGCAGTCTCCCGCTCATAGGCGGGATAGCGGGCGCGGCAGCGATAGCGGGCGGAGCGGCCGTACTTGCGGTAAAAAAACGCAGGAAAGGATAAGCAGGCCGTATCTGCGAAGAATTGATATCGAAAGACAACGCGCTCGGTTTGCGGGTATTATACTCCCGCCCCCGAGCGTTCTTTTTTGATCCCGTTCAATGTCCGAAGCGAGGAGCCCGAGCAGCTTAGGCAACACCGCACAATACAGGGCGCGACGGCATTGCGCAGCCGCTGCGGCTGTTCATGAATTGTACTTTACTTTTCGGCGGAGCTATGGTATAATAGCTGTAACGAAAATAATACGGAGAATGCTGTTGTATACCATACAGAAGGAAGTGATACGATATGATAAGCTCAGACAAGGGGCTGCGGCTTCTGAAGGAGTTCGTTGACAGAACTGCGGATATAGGGAGCTCGGCGGAGCTTGATGCGCTCGTGAAGGAATACTCGGGACTGCTTGACAGAGAGGGCTGCGGGAAGGAGCACAGGGAGCTGCTTGATGCGGCTGCGGAGCTGGCGGGAAGGCTCGTGCAGCACAAAGAGATCTGTCACAGCCTGCCGCACAGCGGACATGAGCTCTCCGAAGAGGAAAAGCGGGAGAACAGTCTTGTGCAGACGCTGCTTGACAAGAACCTTTTCACCTACCATTTTCAGCCGATCGTCCGCGCCGACAACGGCGAGATCTATGCGTATGAAGCGCTGATGCGGGCAGAGGGAATGGAGGGCATAACACCGTTCCATATCCTGAAATATGCCGAGCTCTCGGGCAGGCTCGGGGAGGTGGAGCAGTACACCTTCATGAATATCCTCGGGCTGGTGAATGCGGGGAAGGATGCGTTTTTCGGCAAGCCTGTGTTCATAAACAGTATGCCCAATGTACGCACTGCGGCCGAGAGCAATGCAGAGATAGAGCGGATGCTTTCGCAGCGCATGAGCAGTGTCGTGATAGAGATGGTAGAGAGCTCGGAATACAACGACAACGAGCTTAACATCATCAAGGAAAAATACAGCGCCCTCGGAATACCCATAGCGATAGACGATTACGGGACGGGCTATTCAAATATCTCCAACCTGCTGCGGTATACACCCAATTTCGTAAAGATAGACCGCTCGCTGCTGAGCGGGATAGAGCACAGCCCGAACAAGAAGCACTTTGTCCGCGAGATCATCGACTTCTGCCATGAGAACAAGATCAAGGCACTGGCAGAGGGCGTGGAGAGCTCGGAGGAGCTGAGGACCGTGATACTTCTCGGTGCCGATCTTATACAGGGCTTTTACACTGCCCGCCCCGTTCCCGAGGTGATCGAGGAGATACCCTACGAGATACGCGCCGAGATACGGGCTCACAGGCAGGAGCTTGAGAACGGCAAGCGGCTGAAAATATACACTGCCGAGAAGGGCGAGCACATCTCGCTCGAACGGCTGGAGCGGGAGAGCTACAGCTGTGTACAGATAGGGCAGGGCTTCAGGGACGGCTGCGTTACCGTGAGCGGGGTGCCGCATCACGATACGGGAATACACATCATCGTCTCGGACGGCTTTGCGGGTGAGATCGTGCTGGATAATGCACGGCTCTCAAATCTCGTCGGCAGACCGTGCCTTGATACGGGCAGCGGAAGCAGCGTCAGGATAACCCTTGTCGGCAGCAGCGTTATGCGCGGAGGAGGTATCCGTGTTCCGGAGGATTCGAGCCTGATGACCACGGGCGACGGATCGCTGGACATCAAGCTCGGAGGGGCGGATTACTACGGTATCGGCTGCGACCTCGATTCGAGGCACGGCAGGCTCGATTTCGGGCAGGACGGGACTGTCACCGTTTCCGCCTCGAGCCATGCGGGAGTCTGCATCGGCTCGGGACTGGGCGGCGAGATAAATGTCGGCAGAGGAAGATATGTGTTCGACCTTTCGGGCAGCTCGAGCATCGGCATCGGTGCATTCAGGGGCAGGACGGATATCGACATACTCGGCTGCGACTTTGAGTTCAGCGGCTCGGGTGCCTACGGCACGGGCATCGGCTCCACCGAGGGAGATGCGAGCGTTCACATCATCTACTCGAGCATCAAGGTGAACCTGGACGGGCAGCTGGTATCGGGTATCGGCACGCTTTACGGCAGGAATGCCGATATCCATATCGAGAGCGCGAACATCTCGACTGTGATGAATGCAGACAGAGTGACTGTATTGGGTTCGCTTTACGGCGACTCCGATATATGCATCGAGCGCTCATCCGTCAAGATCTCAGCCGACGGGACAAAGGCGCTTGCGTTCGGCGGCTCCCACGGCAGCACAAAGCTCTCGCTCACGGATATCGACCTTACGGCAAAGCTATCGACGACGCTTGATGCCTGCACTCTTGCAGACAGAGGCGATATCAGCACCAAGGGCGGCAGATACCGCATCACGGTGAACGGCAGGCAGCAGGATTCGATATGAGCATAAATTGCAGATCAAAAGCATAGGGTAAGCGCCCTGCGGATAGTTTTCCGCAGGGCGCTTTTATCGGTCTGTTATTATC
>CAMOFU010000060.1 GCA_946613705.1 uncultured Clostridia bacterium | reverse complement strand
GGGAGTTGTGGCGGGCTTCACGGCAAGTGGGCGGGTGACTGCACTCGCGGTCTGCATCAGGCTGCTCGAAAAGGGCGAGCCGTTCTTTCGCAACTGCTACCCGAGAGTCGTAAAGGACGAGGGCAATCCTGCCGCCATAAAGCTCATGAACGAGGTGATGGAGCCCTGCGACAGCGAATGGCGCGGTCTGGGTCTGATACCTATGTCGGGAATGAAGCTGCGGGCTGAGTATGCCGACTTTGATTCGCGCGTAAAGTACGCAATGCCGCACATCACAGGCAGACCCAACCCCGCCTGCCGCTGCGGAGACGTGCTTCAGGGCAAGTGCAGGCCCTCCGACTGCAAGGTGTTCGGCAAGGTATGCACACCGCTCCACCCCGTAGGTGCCTGCATGGTATCCGACGAGGGCGCGTGCTCTGCATACTATCAGTATTCGGGACTGGTCTGAAAAGCCACTTAACAGACCGTATTTTCTGATATTCAGATCATTATTTAGGAGGATATATCAATGAGCAACAATACAGTTACCCTTGCACACGGTGCGGGGGGCAGGCAGACAAGTGAGCTTATAGAAAAGGTGTTCAAGGCGCATTTTTCAAATCCCGAGTTCACTGCCGATGATGCGGCGGTGCTGCCTGCGATCGGCAGCAGGCTCGCCTTTACGACCGACGGATTTATCGTCTCGCCGTGGAGGTTCAACGGCGGAAATATCGGCAAGCTCTCTATCTGCGGAACGGTCAACGACCTTTCCTGCATGGGCGCGAAGCCGATGTATATGACCTGCGCGTTCGTTATCGAAGAGGGCTTTCCGCTCGACGAGCTGGAGCAGATCGCGGCTGCTATGGAGAAGACCGCCGCTGAGGTCGGCGTGAAGATAGTCGCGGGCGATACCAAGGTCGCGGGCAAGGGACAGGTCGATAAGGTGTTCATCACCACGACGGGTATAGGCGCAGTGCAGGAGGGCGCAGATACCTCGGGCAAGTATGCAAGGGCGGGCGATGCCGTGATCGTTACGGGCGATGTGGGCAGGCATGGCTGTACGATACTCCTTGCAAGAGATGAGTACGGCATCGAGTCCGACGTTGACAGCGACTGCGCTCCGCTGTGGGGCACCGTCGAGGATGTTTTCTCGGTCACAAAGGACATTCACGTTATCCGCGATGCCACAAGAGGCGGTGTCGGCACCGTGCTGTACGAGATCGCCGAGCAGAGCGGTGTGGGCATAACCCTCGATCAGACCGCTATCCCCGTTGACCCGAGAGTAAAGGGCGTGTGCGGAATGCTCGGGCTTGAACCGCTCTATCTCGCCTGCGAGGGAAGGCTCGTCATATTCGCTCCGCAGGATAAGGCGGCGGCTATCGTCGGGAAGCTGCGTCAGGGCAGATATTCCTCCGAGGCTGCCGTTATAGGCACCGTAACGGACGAGAATAAGGGCAAGGTCATCCTTGAGACAGAGATAGGCACTCAGACGATACTCCCTCAGCCCAAGGGCGAGCTGCTCCCGAGGATCTGCTGACAGCCCGCTGCGTGCTTTTTCGGCACTGAAAAAAGCCTGCTGTAAAATTATAACAAAAATGCACATATTTAATTGTTATATATGCAAAAAAACGTTATTATTAACAAAAACTTATTGACAGAATGAAAATTATGTGATATATTTATTCTTAACGAATTGTGTATTTTTTAAGGCGAAACGTATACGGAGAAGCATGATTTTCGGCTGCTGCGTGTGCCTGATACACTTGCATTTGGGAGGAAAAGTATATGGCAGAGACCAGATTCATCAAAACTGTGACCTTCGGGGGTTACGATAAGGGAGATGTCGATAAGAAGCTCGAATATCTTTACAGTCAGGTCTATGATCTGAAAAATGAGCTGCGCGAAACCAAGCTGATGCTCAATAAGTTCAAGGAGGGCACCTCCGAGGAGGCGGCGCATGAGTCTGTGCTCGCCAACGAAAGGGCTAAGCTCACCGAGATGCAGGTGAAGAACGAGGCTATGAGCGAAAAGCTCAAGTCCACCGATGAGGATAACAAGGCCAAGGAGAAGGAGATAGAGGAGCTGAAAAAGGCTAACAAGGAGCTCAATGACGCTCTTGCCGATGCCAATGTGAAGCTGCAGAATGCTTCGGGCAGCGGTGATGCCGCTATGCTCGGAGTTGTTTTTGCAGAGGCTCAGAAGTCGGCGAACCTGATCGTTTCGACCGCCAAGCAGCAGGCAGAGGATATGGAGAACGATTCCAGAAAGCTTGCCGAGAATACGGTGGCAGATGCCAACAATAAGGCCGCCAAGATAATCTATGATGCCGAAAAGCAGGCTGCCGAGATAACCGTAAAGGCAGAGAACGATTCAGCCAGGATGTCCGCAGCCTCGGATAATATGAAGGCTACGATGCTCAGCGAGATCTCGAAGATCGGTCTTGAGGTGAGCAAGCTCAAAAACGTGCTCGCAGAGTTCAGCGAGTCGGGGCTCGGTATGCTCGATAAGTCCGAGGAGCTCATCAAGGATACGAAGGCCGAGCTTACCGCGGGCGGAGTTCCCGTGTTCAGAGATCCGCAGCTGAAGGAGGTCGTGCTCCCCGATAAGCCCGAGCTCGCTGCCGTCGATAATACATACGCTTCCAATGATGAGCCCGCTCCGAAGGTCAACGAGGAGCTTGAAAGGCTGAAGGCTATGGCAAGCGCGATAGGCGATAAGAAGCCCGACGGGAATGACAGTGAAGAAAAGAGCGGCGGTGTCGATCTTGCCGAACTTGCAAAGAAGGCAGCGGCATTGAAGGACGATACGAAAGCAGAGGAAAAGAAGGAAGAAGCTCCAAAGAAGGCTCCCGGTCTCGACGATCTGTTGAGACAGGCTAAATCTATCAAATAATATAGATAAAATTACATATATATATACTTTGAAAGAGAGTTGGTTTTCAAGTGAGTGCAAATGAGATCATCATCGTAAAACCCGATAAATGCGTCGGCTGTAATTCCTGCGTCAGGACCTGCCCCGCTCCCGAGGCTAATCTCACAAAGATGCTTGACGACGGCCGATTTGTCACCACGGTCAATCCCGAAAAGTGCATCACCTGCGGCGAGTGCGTGAGAAACTGCTCGCACGGCGCAAGAGATTACATCGACGATACCGAGAAGTGTATGCAGAGAATGACAAAGGAAAAGCTGATAATCCTTGCCACTCCCGCTATCAAGTCGGTCTTCCCGACAAAGTGGAAGGGTGTGCTCGATTGGTTCAAGAACAAGGGCTGCCTTGTATATGACGTTTCGCTCGGCGCGGATATCTGCACATGGGCGCATCTCAGGGCTATCGAGCGCGGCGAGGTAGGCAACCTCATCACCCAGCCCTGCGCGGCTATCGTGAAGTATGTGGAGATCTATCAGCCCAACCTGATAAAGAACCTTTCCAAGATACACAGCCCGATCTCATGCGCGGTGACATATATCAAGAAGTATCTCAGAAGATCCAATCCGATCGCTGTACTTTCTCCGTGTATCGCCAAGAAGACAGAGTTCGAGGAAACAGGTCTTGTCGATTATAATGTGACCTTCCAGAAGCTCGAGGAGTATTTTGATAAGAACGGTATCAAGGTCGCGGCAAATGCGGCTAACGACCTTGAATATAAGTTTGAGGAGATGCAGGGTCAGCTGGGCGGCGTGTACCCGCGCCCGGGCGGACTGCGCGATAATCTGTGGATGCATAACCCCGATATTAATATCACTACCTCCGAGGGCGTTCATAAGGTCTATCCCGAGCTGGATATGTATGCCACCATGCCCGATAACAAGCACCCCGAGGTGTTCGATGTGCTCTCCTGTGAGTTCGGCTGCAACGTCGGCCCCGCTTCGGGCAGCAATCAGACCGTGTTCGACGTTATGGCGACCATGAGAGAGGTCGAGAAGGACGCTAAGGCAAGACGCAAGACGGGCGGCGGCGGTCTTTTCGGCAGAGGCGGCGAGGATAAGCTTTTCAAGAAGTTTGACGAGGAGCTGAAGCTCAGCGATTTCTTCCGTTCGTATAAGCCCTCCGCTCCTACTCCGATGCCTACAGACAGGCAGCTTGATGCAGTGTTCGAGATGATGGGCAAGCACACCCCTCAGGAAAGGACCTACAACTGCAATGCCTGCGGACGCAGGACCTGTCACGATATGGCTGTGGCTATCAGCCGCGGGCTCGATACCGTGGATAACTGTATCGTTCATGCAAAGGGCGTTCTTGTCGCAAGACACAGCGCATTGCAGACACAGCACGAGCTGCTGTCCGATATCACGAATGAGTGCCTCTCGCTTTCGGATGAGCTGAGAGAGGATCTGAAAAATATCAATGCCAATATGGACACTATCGGCGAGTCTACGGCTAAGACAAGCGACAGGGCAAATGTCGTTAATGACCTGCTCAACAACGTTATCACCTTCTGTAAGGCGAATACCTCTATGGACGCGGCAAGCGTGGGTCAGCTCGTTGAGATACTTGAAATGACCAACGATGCGTTCAAGGCGCTCGATGATAATGTAAGTGTTACCAACAAGAGCTCCGATACCATCCGTGAGTCGATCAAAAAGATCAGCGGACTTGTTGACAGTATCAACGATGCTCTCCATAAAACAGAGAGGGATTAAGATCAAAAAGTAAAGTATATTTTGATAAAGCGGCTGCTTTTCCGTAAGGCGGCCGCCTTTATTTTTGGTGTATATCTGTATCTGTTGACTGATATTATTTTTTCACGAAATCTTAAAAAAATCTGCCTAACATTTTGCTTATATTCAAACAATTAGGC
Source organism: uncultured Clostridia bacterium (assembly GCA_946613705.1). GTDB lineage: Bacteria > Bacillota > Clostridia > Oscillospirales > Ruminococcaceae > FB2012. The sequence goes on along the minus strand of CAMOFU010000060.1, from coordinate 6,884 downwards.
TTGACATACTTTAAGGCAAATGGTATAATATACTATATAGGATTGTATCTTTTTTGGGAATCTTGTAAATAATCACTGCTTTCTGTGCCTGCATCGGAATGCAGTTTGAGGAATGGGAGTGCTGAGTATGCAATGTGAATGCTGTCAGGCCGAGATACCTGAGGGGAAAGTCAGATGCCCCGAGTGTAAGACCCCGATAACACAAACGATTGTAGGCTTTGAAAATACACCCGAGATCCAGCGTCAGCTGAGAGCTCTGCTGGTGGAGCAGAGCGAGAGGATCGGCAATACCGAGCAGCTCGTGGGTATGGTGGCTGACTACCTTCCCGACTGGAACATGGAACGCAAGCTCATTATCAAGATGCTGAGAAGCGGCGCGTTTGATCCGTTCCTTGAAGAGCAGGATATGAAGCACGCCGTTACAAAGTCCCGCGGTGTTATGATGACAAAGGGCGGCGCTCTTGAGAATGAGGCGGAGTTCGTGCTCGTCTCGCTCGCTTATATGATAAAGCTGCCGTATGTTTCTCCTCTGGCTGTCAAGGAGGAGAAAAAGACCGAGGAGGAAAAGCCGAAGGAAAAGCCTGCCGCGCTTACAATGGAAACAAAGCCGTTCAAGAAGTTCGATGCGCTGAGGCAGAGGCTTTATAAGAGGATAAATGTCAAGGAAGGCTATACGATGCTCGACGGGTATTGCTTCGACGGGTTCGGTATAGTCAGGACGGTGAACCTGCCGAGTACCCTTATGTGTATCGGCGAGTACGCTTTCACCGACTGCAAGCACCTTACCGATGTCGTGATACCCGATTCTGTCAAGAAGATAGAAAAGGGCGCGTTCAATGCCTGCGTGAATCTGAAAAATGTTAATATACCCGACGGCGTGCTGGAGCTGGGAGATAATACGTTCCTGTGCTGCTCGTCACTCGAAAAGCTTGTTATACCCCCGAGCGTGAGCGGCTTCGGAGAAAACTGCTTCTCGGGCTGCGATCAGCTGAAAATGCTCGTCGTTCCGCAGAACGTGAAGTTTATTGATGAGAATTGCTTTGCGTACTGCCCGAACCTTGTTGTGTATTGTTATGAAAATTCTTATGTGCATAAATACTGTATGAAGAATAAGATCAAATTCAAGACCTCGGCACTCGGCACTCAGCTGCCAACTGAGCTTGCGGCCGAAGCCGATGCGGATAATTAAGGAGGAGTTGGCCAAATGACGGAGCTAAAGATCGGTCAGGAAGTTGAATTGGAGCACGGAGGAAAGGCTACCGTTACAAAGGAGATAGGCAGCGGCGGACAGGGCGTTGTTTATATGGTCCAGTATAACGGTATGGACTGGGCACTCAAATGGTACGACATCAGCAAGATGAACGAACCGAAAGAGTTCCGCAATAACCTCAAGAGAAATATTGAGGACGGAGCCCCCAGCAATAAGTTCCTCTGGCCGAAATACCTTACCAAGGAAATGCCTGACGGCACATTCGGGTATCTTATGGAGCTGAAGCCCGAAAGCTTCGATTCCTTTGTTGATATACTCAATACCTATAAGCTCGTTGTCGATCCGATGACAGGCAAGGCTACCAAGGTGCCCGTCAGATTCAATAATCTGTATGCGATGGTCACCGCGGTCATCAATATCACCAATGCGTTCAGACAGCTGCACCGCGCAGGCAAAAGCTATCAGGACCTTAACGACGGCGGCTTCTTCATCAATGTGAATACAGGTGCCGTGCTCGTCTGCGACTGCGATAATATCGCCCCCGACGGCGCAAACTTCGGCATCGGCGGCAAGCCGGGATATATGGCTCCCGAGATCGTAAGGGGCATAGCCAAGCCCGATGTCCAGACCGATAAGTATTCGCTTGCGGTAGTGCTGTTCAAGCTGCTGTTCAGAGGCGACCCGATGGAGGGCGAGAAGGTCATCAAGGACGTGTGCCTGACAGAGGCCTCAGAGCTGAAGCATTACGGCGCAGAAGCACTGTTCGTTTATGACCCCGACGATAACTCGAACAGGCCTGTAAGAGGCGTTCATGATAACGTTATCAAATTCTGGAGACTGTATCCGAAATATATCAAGGATGCGTTCATGCTCTCCTTTACCTACGGCCTGCACGATCCGAATAAGAGGATCATCGAAAACGAGTGGCAGCAGATGTTCATAAGACTGCGCTCGGAGATAATCGCCTGCCCCTGCGGACGGACGAATTTCAGCTCGATGTTCGAGATGCAGGACGCAACAACATTCAGGTGTCCTAAATGCGGCATGACGTTTGCTACGATGAAGTTCAGCAACCGCGATAACCTGATGCCGCTTTATATAGGCTGCAAGTTCTATGAGTGCGAGGTGGATCCCACCTCGGACGATTACCTCTCTGTGGAGGGCGAGCTTGTTGAGAATAAACTTAAACCGGGTGTGCTCGGTATCAAGAACTGCTCCGAGCATACATGGCAGGTCAGAATGCCCGACGGTAAGTACCATGAGGTAGCACCGGGCAAGGGCTGCCCGATCTGGCAGGGACTGGAGATCAATTTCGGCGCAGTCCAGGCAAGACTCAGGTAAGCGATCGATAAGATAAGACAAAGACAGTTAAATCAATATGAAAAGGAGCATATGGTTATGAGCAAGAAAAATAAAGCAAACGGCAGCGCACCGCAGCCTAAGGCCGAAGAGGTAAAGGCTGCCGCGGAGAATACCTCTCCTGCCAATGATCTTGATATGTTTGATGATTTTGATGATGACCCGCTCGGGGCTACAGGTGTGTCGAAGAAGAGCCTTGTTATTTTCTTCCTGATAGATACATCGGGCTCGATGAAGGGTCAGAAGATGGGTCAGCTCAATACCGTTATGGAGGAGCTTATCCCCGAGATCAGAAGAGTGGGCGAGGCCGATACCGAGGTCAAGATCGCGGTGCTGACCTTCTCGACTCACTGTAAGTGGATGTATACCGAGCCTATCAATATCGAGGATTTTGAGTGGGCAAGGCTTTCGGCATCGGGCGTTACCAGCATGGGCGAGGCGTTCAAGGAGCTCAACTCCAGAATGTCGCGCAACAGCTTCCTGAACTCTCCTTCGCTTTCCTTCGCACCTGTAATGTTCCTGATGACAGACGGATATCCCTCTGATGATTACAGAGAGGGTCTTGCAGAGCTGTCTACAAACAGCTGGTATAAGTTCGGTCTGAAGGCTGCACTCGGCATCGGCGACGAGGCTAACGACGAGATGCTCGCCGAGTTCACGGGCACTCCCGATACCGTTGTTCATGCTTATTCGGGCAATCAGCTCGCACAGATGATAAAGATCGTTGCAGTTACTGCTTCGCAGATAGGCAGTAAGAGCATGACCCTTTCCGATGCAAATGAGTCTGAGCTCAAGAGTGAGGACGTATATGCTTCCAAGCAGAAGATGCTCGGTCAGCAGATACAGGAGCTTGTAAACAATAATGATTCCGATGATGTCTCTTTCGATACAGGTTGGTAAAGAGAAGCTGTAAAAAAATGATCGGAAGGAGTATTGTATGTTCAAGGGTTTTAGTCACTCTGTAATGGGTGCAAGCCACGAAAAAAAAGGGATCGTATGCCAGGACAGCTCCGCTTATGAGGTCGGCAACGGCTATGCGATAGCAGTTGTTGCCGACGGTCACGGAAGCAAAAAACATTTCAGAAGCAATATTGGTTCAAAGGCTGCAACAGAGGCTGCGATAGATACTATCAAGCAGTTCTATGCCGATGACCCCGACGGGTTCGATGAGAGCTTCAAGAAAGACCATGACCGTATAATCAAGAGTATGGAGAAGCAGATCATCTATGCCTGGAATAACAAGGTGCTTACTCACCTCAAGGAAAACCCCGTTACTTATAAGGAAAAGAGCAAGTTTGAATATGACGAGTTCGATGAGATACCGTATGAGTCCTATTACGGCACCACGCTCGTTGTGGCAGTGGCAGGCAGGGATTATACCTTCGGCTTCCAGATAGGAGACGGCAGCCTTGTTGCCGTGTTTGAGGACGGAGAGACTTCGATGATAATGGACTACGAGGAGGCAAATCCTGCCAATATCACCTCGTCAATGTGCAATGCAAATGCGATTACGATGTTCGATTCGTTCTATGTGGATTCCAAGAGGCTGCTCGCTATTATCGTTTCTACAGACGGGCTCTATACATCGTTCGGAAGTGACAACGATTTCCTCGATTACCATACCATCATCGCGGGACAGCTCAGCGATATAGATGCGCTGCTGCCTTCACTGAAAAACAATATCGTTAAAAGATCGCACTTCGGTACTGAGGACGATATCTCTGTATCCTGTGTGTTCAATGTGGAGCTTGCCCGTGACAATCTTGATATCATAAAAGCTAAGATCGCAGAAAACAAGCGCCTTGCCGCAGAACGCAGGGCCAACAGAAGAGCATAAAAATCCGAAAAGCAGGTGAGCAATATGGATGCCAATAAACTCTATGAATCAGCAAAGGAAGCTGTCGTTAAGATAAAAGCTGCCGTGCCTTCTTACTCGGCTGAAGAGGGTGTTGAGTTTGCAGTTATAGCCGATGGGAACGGGAAGATCTTCTCGGCTATGACGAATGTTACCTTTGATGAAGGTGAAGTGAAAAGGATACCCGCAGATGTGGCGGCATTCCTTTATATGAAGAATTCGGGAAGTATGGTGGCAGAGTCTATCATCGTGATTTCGGTCGCAGACAGAAGAATTGTTCCTCCGTCCGAGGAATGCCTTGATCTTATGTTCCGCACTAATTCACAGAATGATGAGTGCGAGGTCGTCGTGTCTTCGAGCGAGAAAAAGCCCGTTTCTGAGCTGAGGCTCGGCGCAGGCGACGGCGATTTTATGGACGGCTTTGATTTCGATGATACAGATGCTCCTACGGAGGCAACTCCTATGGAGAAAGCTCCTACGGAGCCCGAGGAAGAAGCTGCCGATACGCAGGAGGCTACCAATACGGAAGATACTTCCGATGCGGAAGCTGAACAGGCTGAGGAGAAGGCTCCCGATGCTCCTGCGGCAGAGACACAGCATTCGTCAAATGTTATCAGCGGCATTCAGATCGACGAGAGCAATCCGTTCTATGAGGCTCCCGCTGATGTTAAACCTCCCGAGGAGGTCATAGCTATGGTGACCGATGAGCAGGAGGAAGAACAGGAAGCCGAGCAGGAGTCCGATGACAATGATGCTCCGCAGGAGCCGCAGCTCACCAAGGAGGAATTGCTCAAGCAGGCTAAAAAGCGCAAGAAGGTCGCAAGAGCCAATTTCCTTTTCAGAAAGAGAAAATGATCGCAGCTGCCCCAAACGGGCAATAACGGTATGATTATTCAGGCCGCAGTTTTTCCGATAGTTTTCGGAGATACTGCGGCCTTGCTGCCGTTAATGATGTAAACAAAATGCCGAGGCGCTTGATCGCACCTCGGCAGATTAATTGCTTGAAATTTGCAATTTTACTATTTAAACGAAACTCCAACGTTGACCTTGCTGTAGAGCTTCAGCTTTATCTTTTCCTTCTGTGACTTGAATAAGTAAAGAACACCGAGAACCGCCACGAGAGAAAGAATAACGCTCAGAACTATGCCTGCCGCTCCCTTGATAACAACTATGCCGAGCACCCAGATAACAACAAGCGCAACAAGTATGATCGGAAGACAAAAAGATGTAAAGGTCCTGTCAGTGATCTTGAGGTACTGCCTGATCTCCTTGGGCTCAAGATTCTCATAGTGACGTGCGATAAATGTATCAGGTCTGCACCATTTGCAGAATTCCTTGAGGTTAGAGAACCTTGCAACAAAATTCTGCCCGCTCTTGGTGCGGTAATCAACTGTAAAACCATCAGAAGACTCGTGGGCATCCATAATATGAATAAGCGACCCGACTTTGCATTGCTCGGCCAATGGTTTGGTGACCACATACTTGCGGTCGATAGCCTCGTCGATACTGTAAAGCATGAAAGCCATAAATTCTTCCTCCTATATCCAATGTATAATAAAAGTCATCAAAAAAACAAATATCAAAAATAAAGTGTAATTATAACAGATAACAAAGGTCATACTATAATCCACATATGACAAATTCCGCCTACATAATATTATAGCACTAAAAACCATGATTGTCAAGAAAAGAAATGTATAATTGCCACTTTTTTTGTTATCTTTTTATGACGTTACGGGACAAGGAGCAAATAGCGTTTGTGCGGGGAAAACGGGCATTCTGCGGGTCAGCTGCGCTCATATGCGGCAACTATCTCGCCGTAATATGCGGTATGAAGATCGTCCAGACGGTACTGCTCGGAAACTATGCTTTGGTCGAAGAAGCCCGCGGAGGTCATCTCCTGAGAGTAGAGTTTGCGGCAGAGCAGCACGCGCTCTGCCTGTTCAAAAGCGACCGAGCTGCCTACGGACATCGGCACAAGACCCGTCTTTTCGCATTTGTCCACGTCGCGCCCGCTGTTGGAGCCGCAGAAGGCAAGCGCCTTGCGCTCGTCAGCAGGATAAAAGCTGAGCGTGAAAAACTCGTTTTCATCAATGAATTCCTTAGTGTAGCGCTGAGGTCTTATCGCGGTGATCGCGCAGGGCTTGTTCCACATGATGCCCATAAAGCCCCAGCTTGCCGTCATTGTGTTGAAATGCTCTGCATTCCCTGCGGTAACGAGCATCCACTCGGTGCCGATCTTTGTGAATACGTCAAATTCCTTTCCGATTGCTGAAAGGTCGAGCTTTTTGAAGCCGAGTTCGGTAATGTCTTTCATGCTGTGTTCCTCCGTTTCGGTGTGAAGTGTACGGCAAAAAAGTCTGCCGTATAACATATATATTATCCTTGATTAATTCTATCACATTTGCGGAGAAATGTCAAATCCAAGCAGGTCGCAGCGGCGACAGCGCAATGCCGTCG
>CAMOFU010000059.1 GCA_946613705.1 uncultured Clostridia bacterium | reverse complement strand
ACATTCAGCAAGACCCCGCGGACAGCTCCGAACTGCCCGCGGGGTCTTATCTGTTTATTTTTCTCCGTATCATATATCATACATACGATCATTTATTGGTAGATCTGCTCTGCATCGGTCAACAGCTCGACAAACTCCTTGCGGTATTCATCTGTCAGAAGCTCGTCGGTGAGCTGCTTCCTTATCATATCGGGCGTGACATTGCTGTACTCGCTGCCGCGCAGGAACAGCGCAAGCTCTGCGGCGCAGACTGCAAATGCCAGCTCGGCGGGAGCCTTCTCGGTGTAATCGGCGACCATCACGGGCTTTGAAAGCTCGGTGCTCTTGTCGCCGTCGGGCAGCTTATAGCGCAGCTTCACAGTCAGCAGTTCATCGGTCAGCACAGCCTCCTGCGTGCTCTCGGTCTCTGTCTCGGTCGGCTGATATTTCAGCTCGATACCGTCTGTTCCGTCCGAACCCAGCACGCCCTTGGCGGGAATGATCTCATAGAGCGCTGTTGCCGAATGGCCTGCACCCATATCGCCCGCGTCCTTCTTATCATCGGTAAAGTCCTCCGCCTCGAGCATTCTGTTCTCGTAGCCCACCAGACGGTATGCCGCAACATTCGCAGGATTGAACTCCACCTGCGCCTTTACGTCCTTGGCAACAGTGAACAGCGTTGCATTCAGCTCCGAAAGCAGCACCTTCTGTGCCTCACGCTCAGAGTCGATATAGGAATAGTTGCCGTTGCCGTTATCTGCAAGTGCTTCAAGACGGTCGTCCTTGAGGTTGCCCGTACCGAAGCCCAGCACCGAAAGATACACTCCGCCCTCGCGCTTCTTCTCTATCAGCGCGGTGAGCTCTTCCGCAGAGGATATGCCGACATTCAGGTCGCCGTCCGTTGCCATGACGATCCGGTTGTTGCCGCCCTCTATAAAGTATTCCTCTGCCAGCGAATAAGCCATGTTTATCCCTGCCTCGCCCGCTGTAGCTCCGCCCGCTTCAAGAGAGTTTATGCTTTCGGAGATCGCGGCAAAGTCATCTCCCGCTGCCCCCGCCAGCACGACCCTTTCCTCTCCCGAATAGGTCACGATCGAAACTCTGTCGTTCTCATCGAGGTTCTCGGCGAGCATCATAAAGGCAGTCTGTGCAAGCGGCAGCTTATCCGCGGAGGCCATCGAGCCGCTCACGTCGATCAGCAGCACAATATTCATCGGCGGACGTGTCTCCTGCTCGATCTTCTTTGCCTGCACACCGACAAGCATAAGCTTCGCCTTATCGTTCCACGGGCAGTCGGAGAGCTGTGTCGTTACCGAGATCGGGTGCTCACCGTCGGGCTGCGGATAATCATAGGTGAAGTAATTGACAAACTCCTCAGCACGCACCGAATACGGCTCTACCCTCATGCCGCTCTCCAGCATACGTCTGGCATTCGCATACGATGCTGTGTCCACATCTGTCGAGAAGGTCGAGAGCGGTTCGTCCTTCACAAAGCTCCAGCCGTTTTCCTCAAGCTTTGCATATTCCTCGGCGGTGATATCGCTTTTCTGAGTGGGCATTGCTGCCTCGCCCGCTGTGGCTGTCCCGCCCTCAGTTTCATAATTCGCGTCCCCGCCTGTAACCTCATCTGCGGCAACGTCATTGCCTTCTGTTCTGATACTGTCCTTACCGTTTGTGCCGCCGCTGATGTTGTCCTGCTGCACTTTGTTTGTGTTGTCCGATCTGTTGTAGCTATTCCCGCCGCCGACGGTGCTTGCGTCCGATGCTCCGCACGAGGAAAGCCCCCCGACTGTCATCACCAGTGCTGCTGCCAGTGCCATAAGTCTTGTGTATCTTGTTTTCATAGTGTTGTCCTCCTGTTCATTATATCTTTTTTATATCAGCCCGTCCAACAGCTCAATTACCGCCTCCGCCGAAGGATCGTCGAGCACCGAGCAGTGATCGCCGTAGGTCTCGAGCTCTGTCAGCCTGCCCGCCGCGTTTATGTATAACGTGTGCTGCCCTGCATCAAATGCCCTCTCGGGCAGCTCTTTCATCACTGCGTCCTCGGGGATACCCGCCGCAAGCTCCAAAGCCTGCCTGAGCTTTTCTGCATCTGCACTGCCCTTTGCCGCATTCTCTCCGCGCAGCTTTTCAAGCGCGGGAAGAAGCTCTTCAAGAGACAGCACCTCGGTGCCGTATTCCGCCCCTTCGGCAAAGCTGAAAGAGTAAATGCCGCCCGCCGTGTCGATGAAAAAGCCCTTGTCGTCAACTCCCCACGCATAGTTTGTGTACCGCTTTATCACCGCGATCTCGGAGCCCCCGGTATTTTCGACAGTCTCGGGCTCCAAGACCTCCAAGACCGAGCCACTCTCGCTGCGGGCGATGCAGTCGTTGCAGAAGCTTCTCAGCCATTCGCTGTCATATTGTCCGTCTGCTGCCTCGGATACGGGAACATACCAGATATCTCCGTCTGCATCTGTCCGTCCGCTCAGCACGATCACCGAGGGACCGCCCTCCTCGCCCTCGTTATAATAGGCTATGTTCACCGAGACCGTCACAGGCTCTCCGCCCGCCTTCGGCACCAGCTTTACCGAGGAGTTGTTCACCCTGCCGCCGATGCTGTCAAATACCTTATGCTGCGGGCAGTCCTCAACTATTGTCAGCATTCTCCAAAGCTTGTCGAGCTGCTCCCTGTCGGTAACAGCGGCCTCGTGTTCAACAAGACTTCCGTCCTCGTAGTCCGAGCAGCTCACGGTCACGTCGTAGTCATCTGCCGTCAGACCTCTGCCCGTGACCCTGTCCTTCCTGTCCCGCCCGACCGAAGTGAGCTGCGTGCTTTCGTCGGGCTCCGATGAGCTCACGGGCTCTGTCACGGACTGCGGCACCGACACATCAGCGCCGACCGACGATGCAGGCACCGCTGCCGACACGTCGGAGGAGCTGTCGGCTCCCGCACAGCCTGTCAAAAGGAGCGCCGCAGCCAGTACCGAAGCCGCAATATGCATATTCCTCATATCAGGTACCACCCTTTCAGTAAAGTCTCTTTATCAGCGGCAGCAGCCAGAACGGGCTGCTCACCACAGCCAGCAGTATCAATTTGACCGCTGCGCCCGCGATACTCAGCTTTCTCTCCCTCGGATCAATGTCCTTTTTCCGCGCCCTGCTAATATCCTTTACCGCCCCGAGGATGACTGCGATACCGAATACTACCATCACGGGCAGGATAACATTCCTCCAAACAGAGGTATAAAACAACACATCGGCAAATCCCACAAAGCGAACCATAAGCGCTCCTTTCTGACTTTACAGGCTTCTCCATCTTTCGATCAGTGTTTTCACATTGCCTGCATCGGCTATGCGCATTCTGTCAAAAAAGAACTCATCGTACTTGTTTTCGGGATATATGCATTCCGCCGAACCCTCGCCGAGAGAGTACCAGCCGTTGTGGAACACCACCCGTCCGTCCTGCGTGTATTCGATCTGCGGGGCATTCTCGAAGACAAGATGCAGCCCCTTGCTGTCCGTATAGACAGGCAGAAGATATTCGCCGCCCTCTGCCAGAAGCAGCGGACTCGCGGAATCGAGCGTGAGTGTTGTCCCTTCCTCCTCGCCGTCAGGCAAGTACGCTCTGATGACCTTCAGCGTGTAGGTGCAGTAATGTGTATGCTCCTCCGCGTACTGCACCCGAACATCTATGAACTCACTCGTTTTTTCAAGCACCCTGCTCTCGGCAAAATACTCATCGCCCGAAGGCTTGTAATCGGCAGTTTTTATTCCCGAATGCGCAAGGGGAAGAGCGCTGTATTCTGTCCTTTCGATCGGGGGCGCAGTCTCCGTGAGCTGCTCTGCCGCACCGCCCTCGGCCATGCTGTCGTTCCCGCCCGCAGTGTACTGCTCGGTCTTCGCGGTGTTATCGGTGTTATCCTTTGCGGGCTTTTCGCGGTTCAGTGCCAGCGCTCCCACGCTCACGATCAGCACTGCCGCTGCTGCCCACGCAGTCAGCTTAGCCATTCTGCGTGAGCTATCTCTGTTTGTTTCGATCATACCGCGCGAAGCGCTATCCGCTGTGTCTGCTTCTTTTTGTCCGTTCTCGTCTATCGTGCGCTCTATCCTGCTCCAGAGCCTCTCCATGTCGGGAGCGGTACGCTGCACATTTTCTTTATAGAGCATTTTTATCTCGCTTTCGGAAAGCTCGTTTCTGTTTGTCTCGTTATCCGTGAACTTGTTATTAGGATTCATACAGCAGTACCTCCCTTCACTGTTTTTCTCAGCCGCTCTATCGCGCTGCGGTATCTCCAGGTAACAGTTCCCAAAGGAAGGCGGAGCGCCTTTGCTATCTCTTTAAAGGTCAGCTCCATGCCTATATGCATACTCACGATCTCACCCTCTGCTTCGGGCAGAGAGCGCACCGCTTCATCGAAGGAGATGCCGTCAACGGCTGTGTCGTCCGTGCGGACGGTGTCAGGCGGGTCGTAATCCGTCTCATCGTCGTCAAGCGTAAAGGAAAGCCTTCCGCTCGTGCGCAGATGATCGACCGCCATATTATGTGCTATCCGTGCGAGGTAGGCCTTATGCCCCGCACCGCTTCGATACTGCTCCGATCGCTGCCAGAGCCTCAGAAAGAAGTCAGATGTCAGGTCCTCAGCGTCCTGCGGACTTTTCACCAGCGAAAGAAAGAGCTTGTATATGTAGCTGCCGTACTCATCATAGATGAGCCTGAGCCCCTCCTTTTCCTGCCGTTTTATCTGCTCCATTCCGAGATCAAATTCCTTGTCGGTCATTGTCTCACATCCTCCGATGTATTATATACGGATAACCGTATACAGATTTATGGCAAAATACTGCACAAAAAATTAACGTAAAAATAATGCACAATGCACAATAAAGGTATACTGTGCGTTGTGCTTTAACGGATATCTATGTCTGCTTGCCGCATTCGGGCTACTTCTCCGAGCCCGTACCGCTGTCAGACTTTTCGTATACGTCGTACTCCTCCCAGATCTGTTCGAGCCGCTCGAAGTTCTCCGACACCCTGCCGATATCATTGATAGAAACTGCCACGATCAGCGCGTTTATCAGGCTCAGCGGTGCCACGAGCGAATCAACGAACGATGCCATATCGCTGTGCGCCAGCAGCAGCGTGTCGGCAAACTGCGCAAGCGGCGAGCTGATCGAATCGGTCAGCGCGATAACGTGCGTGCCCTTGCTCTTTGCAAATTGCAGCGCCTTTACCGTCTGCCGTGAGTAACGCGGGAAGGATATCCCGATGATAACGTCCTTCTCGTCCATATGCATTATCTGCTCGAACATCTCGCTCGTCGTGGAGCTGTGTACAAGCTTCACCTTCGGGAAGATCAGGTTGAAATAGTAGCCGAGAAAATTCGCAAGCGGTGCGGTGCTGCGGGCGGCAATTATATAGATCGTGTCGGCAGAGGTTATCATGTCCACCGCACGGTCAAAATCCTCTACCGATGTCTCCTCCAGTGTGCGGCGTATCTTCTCAATGTCAAGCGACAGCACCCGCTCCAGCACATCGTCCCTTGTCAGCCGATCGTTCATGACCTCTATGCGCTGCACAGCGGTGAGCTTGTTGCGCATCAGCCCCTGAAGCGCCCTTTGCAGCGCGGGGTATCCGTCGTAGCCGAGCTCGGTCGCAAACCGCACTACCGTCGATTCACTCACACCCACTGTTGCACCGAGCCTCTGCGCGGTCATGAACGCTGCCTTGTCATAGTGCGAGAGGATATAGTTTGCAATCAGCTTATGCCCCTTCGAGAGCTTCGGCAGCCTTTCGTTGATAAGTGTAAAAAGATCCTTTTCCATAAAAAGTCCTCCTGTGGCCCCGCCGCACCGTTTATCACACGGCGGTATCCTCTATATCAGCTGTTCCGCTCGAACAGCCTGTTTCCGAGCTCTGCCGCTTTCGCGCGCCGCCTGTCGGTGAGCCGCCTGCTCACGCGGTATTTTCCGCCGCGCATCACCAGCACATCGCCGTCGGCAATGCTGCCCTCACAGTCCTCTGCCTTCAGCCTGACCGATCTTCCCTTTTCGTCCTCGCATACGATAATGCCGTCCTCACATCTGTCAACGCACAGCATCTCACCGCTCCCTTTCGGTATACACTTTCGGGCTGCTGCCGTCGGGCACGAACGTTACCGTTCCGCAGTCCTTGGTGATGTATATTTTCTCCGCCGATGCGGAAAGCCGCCTTAGCGTCTGCTCGTGCGGATGACCGTAGTCATTGTCGGCAGCGCAGGAAATAACGGCATACCTCGGCTGCACTGCCGCAATAAACTCCTCCGAGCTTGAGCTGCCGCTGCCGTGATGCCCGACTCTCAGCACCTCCGCACTCAGGTCAAACCCCTGCCCGATCAGATCCAGCTCCTCTTCCTTTCCGCAGTCGCCCGTTATCAGAAAGCTGCACCCTCCGCATTCGAGTCTTGTCACTACCGAGCAGTTGTTCAGATCCTCGGTATACTCCCGCGGGATATATGTCGTCACCGACATTCCGCCGAGCTCAAAGCTCTCGTTGTCGGCAGCATCGAGCGGCACATTCCTTTTGTCTATAGCCTTCAGCAGCCGCTCATAGGAATAGGTCGTCGGGGTAAGCTCCTGCGGCAGCCTCGGCATGATCACTCTGCCGACCTCAAAGCTCTCGATGATATCCGCCATCTCGCCCATGTGATCCGAATGCGGGTGTGTAACTATCACACAGTCGAGCCGCGTGATGCCGAGATCGCGTATCAGTGAGATCACTCTGTTCCGTTCGTCTGTCTCTCCCGAATCTATCAGCAGAGCACTGTCTCCCGAAACGGCAAGTGTGCAGTCGCCCTGCCCCACGTCTATGAATCTTACCGCAGTGTCCGCATCAGCGGCATCGGGCAGCCGAAACGGCGCAAAAAGCCCGCTTCCGCCCTTTATCACGCCAAGCCTTATCAGCAGGGCTGTGACAACGGCAGCCGCCAGCACCGTCAGCAGCAGCACCGTCCTGAGGCTGCGCCTTCTGACCTTTCTTCTCATCGCTTCTTACGCGGAGCAGACCTCTGCCCGCCCGAGCTCCTGACGTTCTTCTTTCCCTTCGGGGCTGCTTTCCTGCCCTTGCCCGTCTGCCGCGCAGCCTCCTGCTCGGCCTTCATTTTTACATACTCCCTGTCGGGCGCGACCAGCTTGCCATCGCCGTGCCCGATCAGATCCTGCCTGCCCGCCTTGCACAGCGCGGTGATTATCTTTCGGCGGTTCTCGGGACGGAAGTATTGCAGCAGCGCCCTTTGCATCGCCTTGTCCTCGGGATCCCGCGCAACATACACAGGCTCCAGCGTATACGGGTCCAGTCCCGTATAGAACATACAGGTCGAGAGTGTCCCCGGGGTGGGATAGAAGTCCTGCACCTGCTCGGGGTGTATGCGGTTCTCTTTAAGGAACATCGCAAGCTCTATCGCGTCCTGAAGCCTTGACCCGGGGTGAGAGCTCATCAGGTACGGCACCAGGAACTGCTGCATACCCTCGCGCTTGTTTATCTCGAAATACCGCTTCTGAAATCTCCTGTAGCCCTCGATATGCGGCTTGCCCATCTTATCCAGCACCGCCGCCGAGCAATGCTCGGGTGCGACCTTGAGCTGACCGCTGATATGATATTTGATAAGCTCTGTCAGGAACTCCTCGCTCTTGTCTTCGTTCACATAATCGTATCTGATACCCGAGCGGATAAACACCTTTTTGATGCCCTTTATCTGCCGCATCTTCCGCAGTATGCCAAGATACTCGGTATGATCGGCTATCAGTGCGGGACAGGCCTTCGGGGCAAGGCATTTCTTCCCCTTGCATAGCCCCGCCTTGAGCTGCTTGTCGCAGGAGGTGCGGCGGAAGTTCGCGGTCGGCCCGCCCACATCGTGGATATAGCCCTTGAAATCGGGCAGTGTCGTGAGATACTCAGCCTCTCTCAGCACGCTCTCCTCGCTGCGCGCCGTTACCTTCCTTCCCTGATGCAGTGCTATCGAGCAGAAGTTGCAGAAGCCGAAGCACCCGCGGTTATGTGTGATCGAGAACCGAACCTCCTTTATTGCGGGAACGCCGCCCTCCTTCTCGTACACGGGGTGGTAGGTGCGCTCATAGGGCAGCGAATACACCTCGTCCAGCTCCTCGGTGGTGAGCGAGAGCGCAGGCGGGTTCTGCACGAGCATCTTGTCTCCGTGGCGCTGTATTATCATCTTACCGTAGACCTCGTCCTGCTGATCGTACTGTATACGGCAGGCACGGGCATACATCTCCCTGCTCTCGCAGACCTCCTTATACGACGGACACTGCACCGCTCCGAGGGGCGTGTCCTTCGGGTCACAGAGATAGCAGGTGCCGCGGACATCTCTTATCCTATCCACAGCCTCGCCCGCATTCAGCCTGTCGGCAAGCTCGACTATCGAATGCTCGCCCATTCCGAACATCAGTATATCCGCGCCGCTGTCCACCAGCACCGACGGCATAACGCGGTCTTCCCAGTAATCGTAATGTGCAAATCTTCTCAGCGACACCTCGAGTCCCCCGCAGAGAACGGGTATCTCGGGCGCTGCCCTGCGGCACATCTGCGAGTATACCGTTGCCGCACGGTCGGGACGCTTGCCTGCGATATTGCCCGCCGAGTATGCATCGTCCGAGCGCTTTTTTCTGGCAGAGGTGTAGTGAGCTACCATGGAATCGATATTCCCCGCGCTCACGAGCCACGCAAGACGCGGCTTGCCGAGCCGCAGAAATGCGCCGACATCGTGCCAGTCGGGCTGTGCGATGATGCCGCAGGTGTAGCCGTGATGTTCGAGCACGCGCGTTATGATCGCGCACCCGAAGCTCGGGTGATCGACATAAGCGTCACCGAGTATGTATACAAAATCAAGCTGCCCGATCCCCCGATCGCGCATATCCTGCTTTGATATAGGCATGAACACTGCGTTCACCTCCGTTAAACACTTGCCCCCGAATAATGCTCTCAGCTTTTGCCCTGTCTTTCATACCACTCTTCCTTGGTGATATATATTTTCCTCGGCTTTGCGCCCTCCTGCGGACCGATGATGCCCATTTCCTCTATCTCGTCCATCATTCGCGCCGCACGCGGGAAGCCGAGCTTCAGCTTGCGCTGCAAAAATGCGGTGGAAGCGTTGCCCGTCTCCACGATTATCGTTATAGCCTGATTGATAAGGTCGTCGTCGGGATTGACCGCTATATCCTCAACAGACACATTGTTCTTGTTCTTCGCCTGCTCGATCTCGCTCTGGCGGCGGTCAACATCGTGTACGATCTGCTCGTCGTAGCCCGTTTCAAGCTCGTTTTTAAGGAACTTGACCACGTTGCGTATCTCTGAGGTCGAGGCAAAGCCGCTCTGTATTCTCAGCGGCTTGGGATAGCCCACGGGCTTGTAGAGCAGGTCGCCGCGCCCCAGAAGGTCCTCCGCGCCGATCTCATCAAGTATAACTCTCGAATCCACGTTGGAGGATACCGAAAGGGCTGTCCTGCTCGGGATATTAGCCTTGATGAGTCCCGTGATAACGTCCGTTCTCGGCGACTGAGTGGCGATGAGCATATGCATTCCCGCCGCTCTTGCCAGCTGAGCCAGCCTCATAACGCTCTCCTCGACCTCGCTCTTAGCAGCAAGCATAAGGTCTGCGAACTCATCTATGATTATAACTATGTAATGCAGCTTCTTGTATTCCAGCTCGGGATTATCGTCAACGAACTCGTTGAAGTCCTCGATGTTCTTCACACCGTTGGCCTCGAACAGATTGTAGCGGCGCATCATCTCGTTCACCGCCCAGCCCAGCGCGCCCGCCGCCTTCATCGGGTCGGTGACCACGGGGATAAGCAGGTGAGGTATGCCGTTATACACCGGGAACTCGACCTTCTTCGGGTCAATGAGTATCAGCTTCACCTCGTCGGGCGTGGCATGGAAGAGTATGTTCAGTATTATGGAGTTGGTGAACACCGACTTGCCGGAGCCCGTGGTGCCGGCGATGAGCATATGCGGCATGGTCGCAATATCGCCCATAACGATGTTGCCGTCTATATCCTTGCCGACCGCGAATGCCAGCTTGCTTTTCGCGTTCCTGTAATCGTCGCTGTCGATAAGTTCTCTCAGCGATACGCTGTCGCGGTGTATATTCGGCACCTCAACGCCTATCGCCGCCTTGTTCGGTATCGGCGCTATACGCACACCGCTGGTCGCAAGATTAAGCGTTATATCCTTGTTGCGGTTCTCTATCTTGCTTACCGATACTCCCCTGCCCGGCTCCAGCTCATAGCGGGTAACAGACGGCCCTCGGCTGATGCCGACAAGCGTTGTCTTTATGCCGAAGTCCTCGAGCGTCTGCACCAGCTTGTCAGACTTGTCCCTGATCTCTGCCTCGACCTCCTCGGGGCTCGTTTTGTTCTTGGCAAATTTGAGTATATCCACAGGCGGACAGCTGTACACAGGCACCGTCTCGTCCTGCTTGACGATAGAGGTCTGACCGCTGCGGTCAACATATACCTCCCTGCGCTTCTCTTCAGCCGTTTCCTCCTGTGTCACAGCAGCAGGCTTCTTCTCCTCCTGCCCGCTGCCGAAAAGCCTGCCGTATATTTCCTCTCCGCTCTTGTTCTTTTCCGACGTTTTCCCCTTTTCGGACTGCTCCTCGGCCGAGAGCCTGCTCTTGTCCTCGGGCAGATCCCAGACAGTCCCCCGCCCGAACTTGGGCAGAGTGATCTCGGGACGGTTCCTGTTGTTTCTGAGCTTGTCCTCGCGCTCCTGCTCGGCAGATATCTCGTCCGCCTCGGTGGGCTGCGAGCTCATGCCCACTGCCTCCTCGATCAGCTTCGAGATATCAGTCTCCTGCTTCTTGGGCTCCTTGTCGGGCGCAGGGTCGTAAGGGGTAGGAGTTTTCGGCTTCTTCACGGTTTTCGCCCGCGCCTTCTTCTCCGTCTCCTCATCACGGTAATACTTGGCGATATCCACCCTCGGTTTCTCACTGTCGGCAGCTGCCCTTTCAGCCGCCCTGCGCTCTGCCTCCTCGGCAGCACGGCGCTGCTCACGCAGCCGCATCCTCTCCTCGTGAGCGGCAGCTCTCTCGGCTCTGTCCTCGTTCACAGCCTTGTATCCGCCCACGAAGGGCTTCGACACCGCCTTGAAAAGCTGCGGCAGCGTTACATTCGTCAGCAGCATAATAAATGTAAAGTCGAGCAGTATGACGATTATCGCCCCGCCGACCTTCCGAAACAGCGCAAGCAGCGGCCAGCCTATGAAAGCTGCCGCCACTCCGCCCCCCGCCAGCTGCGTTCCGCCGCTGTACAGGAAGGCTATCTTTTTCCCGAATGTCGAGCCGACTATCGGCTGACCGAACAGTATCTGTGCCGTGGCGCTGAAAAGTATCATCAGCACCAGCCCCTGTATCACTCTCGCCACCACCGCGCTCTGCTTCTTGTCGGAAGCTATCTGCAAAGCGACATAGATTATCAGCGGGCCGACTATGAACACAGACAGCCCGAAGATCCCGCGGTTGACGGTGAACATCTTGTTCCAGAGCCCTTCGCCGCTCACATATGTCAGCAGCAGCTCCGCCACACCGAGGAAAAAGAGTATATAGCTCCAGAAGCGCCTGCTCTCGTTCTTTCCCGAGCCCTTCGCAGCGCCTCCCGTGCTTTTTTTAGCCGCAGGCTTTTTTGCTCCCGCCGTCTTTTTGGCGGCAGTCCTGCCCGTCCCCTTAGAGGAAGCCATCAGTTATTTTTCACCTCATAATATTCATCAAGATCCGACCATTAT
>CAMOFU010000058.1 GCA_946613705.1 uncultured Clostridia bacterium | reverse complement strand
AACAAATCCAATATCTTGAGCTGCTGCTGCGGACTGTTCACAAAAAATTTACACTGCCGTATACTGCATCACGGCTGTGTTTTATCAATGATAATTAACAAAAGGTGATTGACTATACTGCACATATGGTGTATAATTAAATTATATATATGTCATTTTGCTTGAACGGAAAGGTGAAGGTTATGATCTCATTCATTTCAGCACTTGTTGTGCTT
Source organism: uncultured Clostridia bacterium (assembly GCA_946613705.1). Taxonomy (GTDB): domain Bacteria; phylum Bacillota; class Clostridia; order Oscillospirales; family Ruminococcaceae; genus FB2012. The sequence goes on along the minus strand of CAMOFU010000058.1, from coordinate 11,704 downwards.
GTGCTGGGCTACATTTTTTACGGCAGGCTGACCGAGCGGGTCTTTGCGCCCGATGACCGTGTAACGCCTGCGGTATCGGAGAACGACGGTGTTGACTATATGCCTGTCAAGACCTGGAAGGCTGTGCTGATCCAGCTGCTCAACATAGCGGGCACGGGGCCTATTTTCGGTGCGCTTATGGGAGCCTGCTTCGGCCCCGTGGTGTTCCTGTGGATAGTATTCGGTGCTATACTGGGGGGTGCTGTCCACGACTATATGGGCGGCATGATCTCGGAGCGGAACAAGGGTGCTTCGATCGCCGAGCTTTCGGGCAAGTATCTCGGCAAGCCTGCGCTGTACATAATGCGCGTGTTCTCGGTGCTTCTGCTTCTGCTTACGGGCACTGTTTTTGTGACGAGCCCCGCGGCGCTCATCGCAAGGCTCACGCCCGACGCACTTTCAAAGGGTTTCTGGATAGTAGTTATCCTTGTGTACTATCTGCTGGCGACGCTCATGCCGATCGACAAGATAATCGGCAGGCTTTACCCCGTGTTCGGCGTGGTGCTGATCGTGATGGCGGTAAGCATAGCGGGCGGTCTTATCTTCCTGCCCGAATACACTATCCCCGAGATCACCCTTGCCGATCTTCACCCCGATGATCTTCCCGTATGGCCGTTCATGTTCATAACAGTTGCCTGCGGAGCTATCTCGGGCTTTCACGCGACCCAGTCGCCGATGATGGCCAAGTGCATCACGAGTGAGAGGGACGGCAGAAAGGTATTCTACGGAGCCATGATCATGGAATCGGTCATAGCGCTCGTGTGGGCTGCTGCGGGTGTTGCATTTTACGGCGGGACACAGATGCTCGACGAGGCGCTGGCTCTGAACGGTCAGTCGGGAACGGTCTACGAGATCTGCAAGGAGATGCTCGGCACTGTCGGCGGTGTCCTTGCGATCGTCGGCGTGGTCATATGCCCGATCACCTCGGGAGATACCGCCTTCCGCAGTGCAAGGCTTATCCTTGCCGAGTGGACGGGGCTGAAGCAGAAGAAGTTCAAAAACCGCATGATCTTAACGATCCCGCTGCTCGGTGCGGGAGCGCTGCTCACTATGGTGAACTTTGATGTGCTGTGGAGATATTTCTCGTGGAGCAACCAGACGCTTGCGATGATCGCGCTCTGGGTGGCGACCTCGTATCTGCTGAAAAACGCGAAGCGGCCGTATTACTCTCTGATAACCGCGCTGCCTGCCGCATTCATGTCGGCGGTGAGCCTGACCTATATCCTCATGGCAAACGAGGGCTTCGGCCTTACGGGGTGGATATGCTATCTTGCGGGCGCAGCCTTCTCTGCGGTGCTGTTTATCCAGTATCTGTACGAGCTGAATGTCTATATGCACAAGCCCCGCAATGCCGAGCCCGATATGTAGGCTGCCCGATATAACGATGATCGGTATCACAAGCAAGCAAAAGCTCCGTCACGGACCCTGCTCGGTCCGCGGCGGAGCTTATTTCTGTCTATTTTGTCTGGCCGTTATGCTTATGCTGCGGTCACATATTCAGCAGCTCTTCCTGAGTGAGCAGCTTGTATCTGCCCTCAAATGCCTGCTCTGCTGCCTCATTGCTGTCGGCACGGAGGATAAGATAAGCCTCCTCGCTTTTCTCGCTGACAAATGCGGAATACATATACTCTACGCTTACGTTGTTATCGTAAAGCACCTGCATCGCCGCTGCGAGCCCGCCCGGTCTGTCCTCTATGCGTATTGCCAGAACATTGGTGAGCGTTACCGCGCAGCCGCCCTCTCTGAGCGCTGCAACTGCCTTGTCGGCATCGTTTACGATAAGACGGAGGATACCGAAATCCTTAGTGTCCGCAACGCTCATCGCACGGATATTTATCCCGTTGACTGCGAGCAGATGCGTGATGTTTGAAAGCCGCCCGGGGCGGTTCTCTGCAAAAATTGATAACTGCTTTACTGCCATGATGATTCACTCCCAACACGGTGCTCTGAGTGCCCGAAGGCACCCTGCGACCGTTTTTGATCTTTCATTACAAATATAGATACTACGCGGTTTTTCCCGTTTGCCTTTTACCGAGGAGGTAAGCCTGTCACTGGTCTGCCGTGAACAGCACCCACAGTCCCATTTTGGCAGCGTGCCTGAAAAACGGCACCGCGTCCTGAAGGTACTCCCACGAATACTCCATATCCTCGTCGGAGAGCGGCTCGGGATAGCTCTCGTCTATCAGCCTGTAGCCGCGTCTGAACTTCGCCTTTGTCAGCCCCTCGAGCTCCTCTGTGAGTCGGGCGGTCTGCTCGGGCGGCTTGGCGGTGATGATATAATCGTCGAACTCCTCGCCGTCATAGTAGAGCAGCTCTCCGCCCAGTATCACGCCGCCCAATGGGTATCCCCCGCAGTCAAAGCAGAGCGAGCCGTCGGTCAGTGCGCGGTGTATCGCGTCCCACGACTTGTCAAGCTCCGCCGTCCGCTCGGGATAGTCCTCAAAGTAAAGCTCCTCAAGCTCCTCCGAGATATACCTCGGGCGCTCTGCCATAGGCAGGCTGCGGATATGCTCCACCGTTTCCTCGGGCACCGCGAACAATACTCCAAGGCTCATTATACCAGATTCCTCGTGTCTATAACGCGCTTTGCCTTGCCCTCGGAGCGGGGGATAGAGTTCGGCTCAACGAGCCTGATCTTTGCCTTGATGCCGAGCACGGTATGCATATCTGCCGCGATCTTGCGCTCCAGCTCCTCGATGGAGCGGATAGTATCCGAGAACATCTCCTCTGTCAGCTCGACGCGGATCTCAAAGGTATCGTTGTTGTTCTCTCTGCCGACCACGATCTGATAGTTCGGGCTGGCATTGCTCATCTTCATCAGCACCGACTCGATCTGCGACGGGAACACGTTCACTCCGCGGATTATCAGCATATCGTCCGAGCGGCCCATAGGCTTCGCCATCTTTACGAGCGTTCTGCCGCACTTGCACTTGCCGCGTGTGAGCACACAGATATCGCGTGTGCGGTATCTCAGCATCGGGAAGGCTTCCTTGGTGAGTGCCGTGAACACCAGCTCGCCCTTGGTGCCGTCGGGCAGCGGCTCGCCCGTTTCGGGATTGATTATCTCTGCGATGAAGTGATCCTCATTTATATGCATACCCGTCTGGCACTCGCACTCGAAGGATACACCCGGGCCGCTTATCTCGGTCAGACCGTAGATGTCATATGCCTTGATGCCGAGGCTCTTCTCGATCTCCTGCCTCATTTCCTCTGTCCACGGCTCTGCGCCGAAGATGCCCGCCTTGAGCTTGAGGTCGTCGGGAGACTTGCCCATCTTCTTCACGGTCTCGCCGATATATGCGGCATAGGAGGGAGTGCAGCAGATGATCGTCGCGCCGAGATCCTCCATGAACTGTATCTGCCTTTCGGTATTGCCCGAGGACATGGGCAGAGTAAGGCAGCCGATCTTGTGTGAGCCGCCGTCGAGCCCCGCGCCGCCCGTGAACAGGCCGTAGCCGTAGCACACCTGTACCACGTCGTCCTTGGTGCCTCCCGCAGCGGTGATAGCTCTTGCGGTGCAGTCGTTCCAGAGGTCTAAATCATGCTGTGTGTAGAATGCGACCACTCTCTTGCCCGTAGTGCCGCTCGTGGAGTGTATGCGCACGCAGTCGGAGAGCGGCTTTGCCAGCAGTCCGAACGGGTATGCATCTCTCAGGTCGGCCTTTGAGAGGAACGGCAGCTTGTGCAGATCCTCTATCCCCTTGATATCATCGGGGGTAACGCCCTTTTCTTCCATTTTCTTTCGGTAGTACGGAACATTGTCCCAGACGTGCCTGACCTGCTTAACGAGCCGCTCGCTCTGCAAAGCACGCATCTTCTCGGGCTCCATACATTCGATCTCTTCGTTCCAATAATTGCCCATTGGTACATCAACTCCTTTTCGGGTATGTCAGCAGTCCGTGCCCCGCACGGACCGTGCTGCCTTGGTATTTGAAATCAGGTATCACTGTGCGGCTCTTCCGAGCGCGAAGGCCTTCTTGTTGAGCTCTAAGAACTTAGCGGGCACGCACTGCTCGAGTGCTGCCTGCCATACGCTCTCGTCAAAGGGCATCTTTGTGGATACAACGCCCATGAGCACGACGTTTGAAGCCTTTGCGGTGCCTGCCTGCTCGGCGAGCGTCAGCGCATCGACGGCGATGACATCTGCACCCTGAGCCTTTATCTTTTCGATTATATCATCGGGATAGACAGCCGCGCCGTTGATAACGGGCATCGGGTCTATCTGCTGGGTGGAGGTCACGAGGTGGCCGCCCTTTTTCAGATACGGCAGCCAGCGTGCAGCCTCGAGCTGCTCAAAGCTGATGATGATATCCGCCTCGCCCTTGACGATGACGGGGGAATTGACCTCATCGCCGTACTTGACATAAGTAACTACCGAGCCGCCTCTCTGGCTCATGCCGTGTACCTCGCTGACCTTTACCTCAAAGCCCTGCGAAAGCAGCACGTTTCCGATTATCCTTGATGCCAGCAGCGAACCCTGTCCGCCGACGCCGACTATCATAATAGACTTGGTTTCCATAAACTATTCTCCTTCAGACTTATTTGATCCTCTGTGTTTGCTTATTTAACTATCGCACCGAGCTTGCACATCTCGGTGCAGATGCCGCAGCCTACGCACTGTGTGTGGTCTATGGTCATCTTCTTGTTGTGTACCGAGATAGCGGGGCAGCCGATCTTCAGGCACTGCTTGCAGCCTACGCACTTGTCCTGATCGCAGTGCAGCGGCGGGTTGTGCTTTACATATTTGAGCAGCGCACACGGTCTGCGGCTGATGATGACGGAGGGCTCGTCCTTTTCGAGCTCCTCTTTTATAACAGCCTCTGTCTCTGCCATATGATACGGATCGACCACTCTTACGCTCTTTATGCCGATAGCGTGGCAGAGGTCAACGAGATTTACAGCCGCAGCGGGGTCGCCCTTGAGGTTCTTGCCCGTGGTGGGGTTCTGCTGGTGGCCTGTCATGCCCGTGATGGAGTTGTCGAGGATTATAACGGTCGAATTGGTAGCGTTGTATGCGATGTTCACAAGTCCCGTCATACCGCTGTGCATGAACGTGGAATCACCGATAACGGCAACGCTCTTTTTCTCGCTCTCGGCTCCCCTTGCCTTGTTGAAGCCGTGCAGCCCGCTTATGGAAGCGCCCATGCAGATGGTCGAGTCCATAGCCTGCAGAGGTGCGGTCGCGCCCAGCGTATAGCAGCCGATATCGCCCGATACCATAACGCCCAGCTTGGAGAGACAGTAGAACAGTCCTCTGTGCGGGCAGCCCGCGCACATAACGGGAGGACGGACAGGCACGTTCTCGGGGAACTCATTGAACTCGGCTGTCTCGCCCAGTATCTTCTCCCTTACGATAGCCTGCGAGATCTCGCCCAGCAGCGAGAAGGTGTCCTTGCCGTGTACGTTGAGGCCGTGCTTTTTGCAGTGAGTCTCTATAACATCGTCCAGCTGCTCGATAACGTAGACCGTTTCGCACTTGTCACAGAAATCCTTGATGATCTCGACAGGCAGCGGGTTCACGATGCCCAGCTTGAGATAGGAGGCCTTTGCACCGAGCGCGTCCTTCGCATACTGATAGGATATGCCCGCAGCGATAACGCCGATCTTAGTGTCGTTATACTCCACTCTGTTGAGCGGTGATGTCTCGGCATATTCGCGGATATCAACAAGGCGCTGCTCCACCTCGGGGTGACGGCGGATAGCATTTCCGGGCATCATTACAAATTTCTGTATGTTCTTCTTATAGGGTATCAGCTCATGCTCCTCGCGGTCGCAAAGCTCCACTGCCGACTGTGAATGCGCCACACGGGTGGACATTCTCACGATAACCGGAGTGTCGAACCTCTCGGAGAGATCGAAGGCAGCCTTCGCGAACTCCTTGCACTCTGCGGAGTCGGAGGGCTCCACCATCATGACCTTTGAAGCGATCGCATGGTGACGGGAGTCCTGCTCGTTCTGCGAGGAATGCATACCGGGGTCATCGGCGACTGCAATGACCATTCCGCCCGTAACGCCCGTGTAGCCTGCGGTGTAGAGCGGGTCTGCCGCAACATTGAGCCCGACGTGCTTCATCGCGCAGAAGCTCCTTGCACCTGCGATCGAAGCGCCCAGAGCCACCTCCATAGCCACTTTCTCGTTGGGAGCCCACTCGGCATACACCTCGTCATACTTTGCGACCTCCTCGGTTATCTCGGTAGAGGGCGTTCCGGGGTATGAGGACGCTATCCTGCAACCTGCTTCGTACAGTCCGCGTGCAAAAGCCTCATTGCCCAGCATCAGTTTTTTCATAGCTTTTCTTTCCTTTCGTTGTGTGATACTTGTTTCTCAGATACGCTGTGCCCGAATGCAGGAAAAAGCATCGGCACATTCACTTTATATTATATCACACCTTTCGCGATAAATCAACACTTTTCTTTTTAAAGAATATAAATGTAGTTTTTTCTTGCCGATGCAGGATATCTGCCGTCTGCTTGCAAATAATTGGCAGAAATCTGCACGGGAAAGTGCCTTGCGGTAATAATTACATAAAAAATATACGGATTTTGTTATAAATACCGAATTTCCTCTTGACAATTTTGTCAAATTGTTATACAATAATATTATGCATTATGTTTTTATATATGGTTTCATCGGTACGATTTTTTGTACTTTTGAGGTGGAGCTTTAATATAGAATATATTTTGCTTATCTGTATCTTTACAATTTAATATTAGCCCGCACCGTCTGTGACAGGGGCGGTCAGGGCGACAGACGAGGAGGAGGAAACTATACAATGATAAGTATAGGAATCGCTATAGCTATCGCTGTAGTAACCCTTGTCGCTGGTGCATTCGTTTCGGGCTTTCTGTTCTACAGGAAGGGACAGGCGGACAGACAGAGGACTGCCGAGGCAGCGATCGGTTCTGCCGAGAAGGAAGCCGAAAGGATCGTTGAGGATGCTAAGAAGAATGCAGAGACCTTGAAGAAGGAAGCTCTCGTTGAGGCGAAGGACGAGATACACAAGTCCCGCCAGGAAACGGAAAAGGAGCTCAAGGAAAGACGTATCGAGGTCTCGAGGCAGGAACGCAGGATCAACCAGAAGGAAGAATCCATCGACAAGAAGCTCGACAATCTCGAGAAGAAGGAAGAGGCTCTGCAGGCAAAGCTCAGGTCTGCCGACGAGAAGGTAGCCGAGGCTGAGCGGATCAAGAACTCGCAGCTGGATATGCTGGAAAAGATCAGTGAATTCAGCAAGGAGCAGGCAAAGGAGTATCTGCTTTCAAACCTTGAGGGCGAGCTGGTACACGAGAAGGCTGTCAAGATCGCAAACTATGAGTCGCAGATCAAAGAGGAGTGCGACGCAAAGGCAAGGCAGTATATCTCGCTGGCGATCGCTCGCTGCGCCGCGGATCAGGTGTCCGAGACTGCCGTTTCGGTCGTCCCGCTGCCGAACGACGAGATGAAGGGAAGGATCATCGGTCGGGAGGGAAGAAATATCCGCACGATCGAGACGCTTACGGGTGTCGATCTGATAATCGACGATACTCCCGAGGCGATAACACTTTCATGCTTCGATCAGGTGAGAAGAGAGGTCGCAAGGATAGCGCTTGAAAAGCTTATCCAGGACGGCCGCATACACCCGACGCGCATCGAGGAAATGGTAGACAAGGCAAGGCGCGAGGTCGAGTACAAGATCAAGCAGGAGGGCGAGAGAGCAGTTCTCGAGTGCAACATACACGGGCTCAATCACGAGCTGGTGAAGCTGCTGGGAAGACTGCGCTACAGGACAAGCTACAGGCAGAACGTTCTCGATCACTCTATCGAGGTATCTCATCTGGCAGGCATGATGGCTTCGGAGCTGGGCATAGACCCGAATCTGGCAAGAAGAGCAGGTCTGCTGCATGATATCGGAAAGGCGCTGAGCTACGAGATAGAGGGCTCGCACGTACAGATCGGTGTCGATGTCTGCAAGAAGTATAAGGAGAGCCCCGAGGTGCTCCACGCGATAGAGGCACATCACGGCGATGTTGAGACGAGAACAGTAGTTGCTGCGCTCGTGCAGGCGGCTGACGCTATTTCGGCGGCAAGACCGGGTGCGAGAAGCGAGAACTACGAAAACTACATCAAGAGGCTCCAGAAGCTCGAGGAGATCTGCACATCGTACGACGGCGTAGAGAAGTCGTTTGCGATACAGGCAGGGCGTGAGGTAAGGATCATGGTACAGCCCGAAAAGATCAACGACGAGAAGATGGTGCTCGTGGCAAGAGAGATCGCAAAGAGAATTGAAGATGAGATGGATTACCCGGGTCAGATAAAGGTAAATCTGATAAGGGAAAGCCGTGCCGTTGAATACGCTAAGTAAGTAAAACGGAAGTAAGTTCGTAAAAGAGCGAAGCGCATCAAACGCTTCGCTCTTTTTGTTCGGGAGATTGGGAGATCGGGAGACAGAGAGACAGGGAAAGTAAACTGAAAGAGGTGTTTATATGGCTGACCGCAAGCATCTGTTCGGGACGAGCGAGAAGTCGGATTTTATCCTGAATATGACAGATGAAGGCACGAAAAAGCTGTGCGCTGTGTACTGCATCATAGCAATGGCGATAATAGAGCTGGCAGCTATACCGTATTATCTTACCAAGAACGTGGTGGATTATACGGAGGAGATAGGCGGTGTGTCGTTCCCGCATTATCTGAGCGACAAGGTAATATATTTTGTAATAGTGATAATGTTCGGGCTGGGCATACTGGGGCTGAGCATCTTCCTGATAGGCAGGATGAAGAAGCAGATATCCCTTGCCGACAACAGGGCGCTGGCAGTGCTGGGTCTGATAATTGTGATGAGCCTGATCTCTGCACTGGCATCGGGCAGCCTTAGCGATTCGATGACGGGTTATCTCGACAGAGCAGAGGGCTTTCTCACGCTCATCGGCTATTACGGCTTCTTCGCGGCAGCATTCACCGTGGTCGGGGACGGCTGGAGAAGAAGGCTGTGCACCGTGATCGTGACTATCGGCGTGGTGAATGCGGTGATAGGCATATTGCAGACTATCCCCGCGTTTGAGGATATACTGCCGAACTGGTTCTCAAAGCTGAATGTGACCTTCACGACGGCTATGTCGATACCCGCGGCAAACGGCCTTGCGATGACACCTCATGCACTGGCGGCACTGCTCACGATAGCCTTTGCCGCTGCTTTTGCGGGCTTATTGTACTCAAATGGCAATGCAAGGCTCGCATACGGCGGGGCAGGTATGCTCATGGCGATAGCGGGCGTGCTGACAAGAACGGTCACTGCATGGGTCGGCATAGGCAGTGCGGCGGTCATCGGCTGCATAACAGCTGTCGTTTATGCAAAGAAAAACAAGTCTGAAAACAGCTCGGGCAGCAGGAATACCGTGATCGCGGCTGTGTGCGCACTCGTTCTCGTCTGCGGAGCGATGGGCGGTACACTTGCGGCGCAGGTCAGCGCCTACCCCGAGTCGGACGGCTACAAGGTGTTCTGCGACGAAGAGGTGATCCGCACAGACTCGATCAGGATGCTCATGCTGCTCCAGAAGCAGGATTCCGACGAGTGGGTGTATACCTACCTGTGGGACGACGGAATGTTCGTCGCGGAGCAGAGCCCGCTGCTCGGCATCGGCCCCGATAACTGGGAGGCAGCATCAAGCTATGGGCTCACCATAGACAGGACCTATAACGAGTATGTCGATACGGCGATGCAGCGGGGCTTTGTAACGCTCGCGCTGTATGTGATATTCCTGCTGATAACGGTAGTCCGCGGCGTGAAGGCAGTCGGGGCATTCATCAGGGGCGAGGTCGGCTGGGCAGCTCCCGCCGTGATGACCGCTGTGACAGCTTATGCGATACAGGCGTTCTTCAATATCAGCTCGCTCGAAAGCACACCGTTCTTCTTCATCTGTGCGGGACTGATCTGGAGCTACGGCGCGGTCAGGAAAACTGCGGGAAAGTAAACGTATGCAGACGGAAGGGAGACCCTTGAAGAAGCCCTGCGTGAGATGCCTGCTCTCGGAGCTTGATGAGGACGAGATAAGGGCGGGGCTGCTGGAGTACATACGCAATGTCCCTGCCGACAGACGGGTGAGCGGGGAGATATATCAGTCGCGGCTCGCACAGTGCCGCAGCTGTGAAAGACTGCTCGACGGTATGTGCCTTGAATGCGGCTGCTATGTCGAGATAAGGGCGCTCAGACCCGAGGCAGACTGCGCCTCTGCCGTCAAAAGGTGGCATTCGGCGATATAGCCCCGTGTATGCGGGAGCAGATCAAGGAGGTGACGGCTTGCTCAGACCGTTCAATTACAGCAAGGAGATAATCATGGCGTTCTGGTTCGCCGCCGCACTCACAGCAGCAGTCTGGCTGATAGGCGGGCGCACCGCTGTCCCGCCCGATATGTTAAGGTTCGGCTGCATCGCGGGCGTGTGCTTTATCGCCGCGAGACTGATGATGCGTCTGATCTTCAGGCTCCGCCGCTTCCGTGAGGACAGAAGGATACGGCAGATAATGTTTGAAAACGGTATCACCCCCGAGCTGCTCGGGATAGTGTACAGGAGAGTAAAAGGCTCAAAGACTCCCGCGCAGAAGGCCGAGAACCAGCTGGTGCTCGCCTCCTATCTCAGCGAGGGGTGCTGCTACGAGCGCTGCTTTGAGGTGCTTGCGGAGATAGACCTGCGCGATCTCTGCGAGAGCTCGAAGGAGGAATATTTCAACATATACGTCTATACAAATCTGATGGCGGGCGATGTTGCCGCCGCCGCAGGGATATACGAGCAGAGCAGATATTTCTTCGATCGGGCGCGGCTGCGCAGCTCTGCGATGCCCGTGCTCCATACGATGGGCGCGCTCGAATTTGCGGGCGGGGATTATATCAAGGCAGAGAATTATTTTACTCAGGCTCTTGCTTATGCGATAGGCAATGCCGCCAGATGCGACTGCGAGATGTTTTTGGCGCTGTGCTATATGAAAACAGGGCGGCTCCGCTATGCGGTGAATGCTGCCCGGACAGCTGCCCGCGATGCGGTCACGGTATATCAGCGCAGGAGCATCGAAGGGCTGCGGGCGCAGCTCGAAGCGCTCTCTGCCGCAGCAACAGGAAAGGAACAGACAGTATGACAAGCTATATACTCACATTTCTTATATCTATGGTCCCGCTGGTGGAGCTCAGAGGCGGGGTACCGTTCGGCATCATCAAGGGCATACCGTGGCAGCAGGCACTGCCGCTGTGTATGTTCGCCAACATGATACCCGTGCCGATAATATTCTTCTTTGCGAGGAAGGTGCTGGTGTGGGGCGCGGATAAGCGGGTGATAGGGAAGTTCTTCACCTTCTGCCTTGAAAAGGGCGCCCACGGCGGCGAGAAGCTCCAGGCTAAGGCAGGGCGCGGGATATACGTTGCGCTGCTGCTGTTCGTCGGCATACCTCTCCCGGGGACGGGAGCATGGACGGGCACCCTTGCGGCAAGTATGCTCGATCTTGATTTCAAGAAGAGCGTTCTTGCGGTCGTGCTCGGAGTCCTGCTGGCAGGCATAATCATGACGGTGCTGAGCCTTACGGGTGTCGCGGCATTCACGGCGGCAGCTAAATAATGATGCACCCGCCCCGCTGTTATGCAGATCGGAACGTCGGATCTGTTTTTGGGTCACGGGGGAAAAAACGCAGTCACGCTCCGAGGGG
>CAMOFU010000057.1 GCA_946613705.1 uncultured Clostridia bacterium | reverse complement strand
AAAGAATAAAGAAGAACGAATAAAGAATAAAACAGGTGTCCGCATTCGCGGACGGAGCTCGGAGCATTCCGCAGGCAATACCTTCATTTTTATTTCTTTTGTATTCCTTCTTCTTTTTTGTTTATGCTTTTATTTTTATTCTTATTTTTTGCTCTTGCTTTTTTCAGCCTCTCCGTTTCCACTACGAGAATATCTCCCTCGGCGATCACGGTGTTCTCTGACGCGACCGCCGTCAGGTCGCCGCGGATAAGCACCAGCACCCTCACTCCGCGGCTCCGCCCGACCTCGCCGACCGTCAGTCCCGCAAAGCCGCTGTCCTTATCCGCCAGCATCTCGCCTATATGCGAGATGTCTCTGTAGCTGCGGTCGGAATGCTCGTCCTCACGGTACTGCTCAACGAAGCCCGCGCTGATGATACCCGTCGGGATAGCCACCACGCCAACTCCGAGCAGCGCGATAAAGATCGCCATTATCCGTCCGACGACGGTTATCGGGTAGATATCGCCGTAGCCCACCGTGAGCAGCGTCGAGATGCTCCACCATATCCCCGAGAATGCGTTCTCGAATACCTCGGGCTGGGCATTATGCTCGGCTGAGTACATACCTATCGACGAGGCAAGCATCAGTATCAGTATGATAAAGACCGACGAGATGATCTGGTTGCGCTTTTCCTTCAATACGCTCGTGATAACATTGAAGCTGTCCAGCTGCGAGTTGATCTTGAACAGTCGGAATATCCGCACCACCCTGAGCATTCTGAACACGATAAATCCCGAGAGGAAATAAAACGGCAGGATAGTCAGCAGATCAATGATCCCGTCGTAGGAAAACAAAAACCGTATCCGCGAGCCCAGCGGTCCCCTTTCGGGATAGAGCAGGTCTGCCGTCCACACGCGCAGGATATACTCTATGCAGAACACCCCGACCGTCACCAGCTCGATCACCTCAAACAGCGGTGCGGCGGGCTCGAGAGTCTGAAATGTCTCCAGCGTCATCGCCATGATATTCAGTATGATGACCACCGAGATGAAGATATCAAAGATACGGCTCGGAAGGTCGCCCTTGTAGCCGATCTGGATTATATCGAATATTCGCTTTTTCAGGCAGACCACCCCCTTGACCGTTTGTCCGTTCCGAACGGCATCTACCTCCCGAGAAGCCTCTCCAGCTCCTCGATGAGCCTGTCCATCTGCTCGTCCGTGCCGATCGTTATGCGCAGATAGTTGTCTATGCGCGGCTTGCGGAAATAGCGTATGTATATCCCCCGCTCTCGCAGATAGGTAAAGATCTTCTCCGCGCTGTGCCCGGGGTGAGTCGCAAACAGAAAGTTCGCCGAGCTGTCGGGCAGGATAAAGCCCAGCTCGCGCAGCCGCTTTGCTGTCCTCTCACGGGTGGCGATCACTCTGCGGCAGGTCTGCTCGAAGTATTCCCTGTCCGCTATCGCCGCCGCACCCGCACGGATAGCTACCGCGTCCATCGGGTAAGAGTTGTAGGAGTCCTTCACCGCATCAAGACAGCTTATCAGATACGGGTCCGCGATAGCCGCGGCGACTCTCATTCCCGCCAGCGAACGGGACTTTGAGAAGGTCTGAGTAACGACAAGGTTGTCGTACTTCTTTATCAGCGGCACACAGCTCACCCCGCTGAAATCCGCATATGCCTCGTCTATTATCACAACGCTCTCACGGTTGCTGCTTATAAGATACTCTATCCTGTCGAGCCCCAGCCCTATCGTAGTCGGCGCGTTGGGGTTTGGCAGCACGATGCCGCCGTTCTCCCTGCAATAATCCTCCACGCGGACATTGAAGCCCTCGTCAACGGGTATCGTCTCATAAGGTATCCTCAGCAGATCGCACCACACGGGATAGAACGAATATGTGATATCGGGATAGAGCAGCGGCTTGTCGGAATTGAAAAACGCGCGGAATGCCGCTGCCAGCACATCGTCAGAGCCGTTGCCCGCGAAAACACAGCTGCGGTCAACGCCGTAAAAGTCCGCGACCGCCTGCCTCAGCGGTGCCGCGTCCATCGGAGGATAGAGCCTGAGCTGCTCTGCATCAAATCCGCTTATAGCCTCCTGCACCGCAGGCGACGGGGGATACGGGTTCTCGTTGGCATTGAGCTTGATTATATCGCCGCCCTTCGGCTGCTCGCCCGCAGTGTACGGCTCTATCTTTATAAGGTTCTTGAAAAACGGTTTTTCCATAAAAGCTCTCCTCAGTCAAAAGTGGGCAGTATCTTTATATCGGGATATCTCTTCGCAAGATCGTTTACGGCAGTCTTGCAGCTTGATATATCGGCTGCATCGAATACTATCGTCGAGCAGCCGCTGGCGATGAGCGATTCTGCTGCTGCCGAAAATGCCTGCACATTCTCAACGTTCGCGGCACGGTAGCTGCCGAAGTCATCAAGCTTCAGCCCCACGCGGGCAGCCGCCTTCTCGGCGCTCTCCTTCGTTGCCTCGCCGAGCGAGCTGTCGTGGATGATGCCGAGGATATTCCCCTCCTCGTCCACGGTATGCTCTCTTGTCTCCTGCGGCCGCGCGGTCGTGACCTCGGGCACCGTAACGGCAGCCGTAGTCGTCTCGGGTGCATCTGTGACCGTCGTGGACTTGACATTCGGCACATGGAGCCCGCTGTCCTCAATATCACTGCCGCACCCGCAAAGCAGCAGCACACAGGCTGCCGCGACAAGAGTGAAGCTTGCTTTTGCTTTTGATTTTGTTTTCATACACGTCGTCCTTTCTTTTCTTGCTGCTTACTCTGCTATATATTCTCTTACTCTCAGCTTGACACCGATGCTCTCGGCTATCCTGCGCGAACGCTCGATCTCCTCCTCGCCGATTATATCCACGACCGTGAGCATGACCTCGGGGACATACCTGCCCACATTCTTCGCAAAGGTCAGCATAGCCTCAAAGCAGTCAACACCCTTGAACGATGGTCTCGTCACAGCATGGTACGCCTCGCTCGTCGAGGCATTCAGGCTGATCGATATAACATCGCACACACCCTTGAACTCCGCCGCTGTGTCACGCCCGTGTATCAGGTCGGAAAGCCCGTTGGTGTTGATGCGTATTACGGTATCGGTAACGCTCCTGATATATGCCGAGACTTTTTTCAGTATCTCCAGCTCGCAGGTCGGCTCGCCGTAGCCGCAGAACACTATCTCGCTGTAGCTGTCAAGGTCCCGCTTTTTCAGATCCGCCACGATCTCCTCCGCCGTCGGCTGATGCTCCAGCCAGAGCGGGTCGGAGCCGTAGGCACCGTCGCCATTGTTCCTGATGCAGAAGGTGCAGCTGCACGGGCATTTGTTCGTGATATTGAGATACAGCCCGCTGCCCACCTCATAGCTGAGTGTCATGCTCTTTTTCATTTTACTTCCTCCGTTTGCCGCAATAATGCAGATTTATATATTATTTATATCTTTTCTTTGATCTTTGATCTTTGAGATCTGTAATTTGTTGTTTGTTGTCTGTTGTTTGTACACAATGCACAGCTGCTTTACAAAGCCTCTTTCGCCGAGCTATATCAGCCCCGACCAGATGATGTTCTGCACATTGTAAAGCGGTTCTGCCGACCAGCCGCCGTCGGGCTTGTCAAACGGCACGAACCACGCTGCCGCCAGCTGCTCGTCAAGGTCTATGTCGAGCGAGCTTGCTCCCGCGCCTTCATGCATCACGGTATTGTCCGAATAGGTGAAGGAGGGGGTGCGGCGAATGTCAAAGCCGATGCCGTAGAGCCTGTTCGGTTCGTTTGCCGACCAGCAGTGATCGGGCACGCCGCTCAGCTGCACCGAGCACATCTTCTCTGCCGCCTTTCTGCCAAGTATCCGTCTGCCGTCCAGCCTGCCGCCGCCGAGTATCGCTGCCGCGAACCGTATCAGATCGTACACCGTGGTATACAGTCCGCCCGCCGTGTCGGGTATCTGCGACCAAATGCCGCTCACCTGCGGTGCGCTGCCCGAGATGACCGAGCTGTAGAACTCCTCCTCGTCACTGTCGGCTGCAAACGCTCTGCGCGCAGTCTCGGGAGTGAGCGCAAAGCCGCTGTCCTTCATTCCGAGCGGAGAGACTATCCTCTGCATTATATACTCCTGCGCGTTCATTCCGCTCACGCGGCTTATCACCTCGCCCAGCAGTGTGAACCCGAAGGAGCAGTACTGCCATTCGGTGCCCGTTCTGCGGCGCAGCCCTGCCGAGAGCGCGGGTGTGATCCAGTCGAAGGCACCGCTGCCTTCCCATTTCTCCGCAGCGGCAGAGATAAGCTCCCACTGCGAGGGCACAGCCTCGCCGAAGCAGCCGCTGTCGGGGTACAGTCCCGAGGAATGGGTGAGCAGATGCAGCAGTGTTATATCCTCGAACGGTCTGCGGGAAAGCTGCGGTATTATCTCGCCCGCGCGTGTGTCAAGGCGGATAAGACCGTCCTCGACCAGCTGCATTATCGCCGCGGCGGTAAACACCTTGGTCAGCGACGCGGCACCGAACACCGTGTCGGGCTGCATCTGCCTGCTGCCCGCCGCGCTGCCGCTGCCGAGCGCCCTGTGCGCGATCACCCTGCCCTTGTGCAGTATGCAGTAGGCAGCACCGTGTATTATCTCCCGACCGATCATCTCCCCGAGCCGTCGGTCAAGCACCTCCAGCCGTTCGGAGTCATAGCCCGTCTCCTCGGGCGTGCAGTCTGTCCTGCCGTATTTGACTTCCATTAGGATACCTCCTGTACGCTCATAAATGAGATCACGTCCGATCAGCCTTTCCCCGCCAAAGCACCCTGATATGTTCCTCTTCTGTAGAGCTCCCTGTCTATCCCGTTCATTACG
This sequence comes from uncultured Clostridia bacterium, assembly GCA_946613705.1. Lineage (GTDB taxonomy): Bacteria > Bacillota > Clostridia > Oscillospirales > Ruminococcaceae > FB2012. Next base: position 7,131 of record CAMOFU010000057.1, on the reverse strand, counting down.
CAGAACTTCTTCAGGCTCCACAGCGGGGCGATCAGCTCGTCTCTTGCGCCGTCGCCCGTCACGCGCTCGATTATCACGTCCTGCGGCAGCCGCTCGATCTGGTCGCAGACGATGCCGATATACTCCTCCTGCTCCATTGCCGCGATCTCGCCGCGCATATACATCTCGGCAAGCGCCGTCCCGCGCAGGATATGCAGCAAATGTATCTTGACCGCGTGTACGCCCAGCCGCCCGACCTCCTCGGCAGTGGCGAGCATCATCTCCCGCGTTTCGCGGGGCAGACCGTTTATCATATGTACACACACGTTTATCCCCCGCTCCTTCAGCAGCCCGAAGCCGTGCAGGAACTCGCTGTAGGTATGGCAGCGGTTGCAGATGAGAGCGGTCCTGTCGTGTATGCTCTGCAGCCCGAGTTCGACCGTGAGATACGTCCTCTCGGCAAGCTCCGCGAGCATATCCGCCTTCTGCACATCTATGCAGTCGGCGCGGGTAGCTATCGCCAGCCCGACGGCATTCTCAAAGCCCGCCGCCCGCCAAAACAGCTCCCGCAGCAGCCCGATATCGCCGTAGGTGTTCGTCCCCGCCTGAAAATACGGGATATACCTGCCCTCGGGCCACTTTTTGTGCAGCTGCGAGCGCACCTCGTCAAACTGCCGCCCGATATCCTCACGGGGGTCGCCCGCAAAATCTCCGCTTGCCTTTGCAGAGCAGAATATGCAGCCGCCCGTACCCTTGCTGCCGTCACGGTTGGGACAGCCGAGCCCGATGTTGAGCGGTATCTTGAACACCTTGCCGCCGAAGCGCTGCCTGAGATAGTGGCTGTAGGTCAGATACCGCTTGTTGTCCGATGATGCGGGAAAGGGATTGGTGTCGCGCTGTGCCATCACGGTCCCGCAGCGGGCTGATCGGGCTGTGCATCGTCCGAGCCGCTGCTGTCAGGCTCACCGCCCTGCTGCTCGGAGCTGCTCTCGGACGAGGGCTCGGGCTCCGAGCTGCTTTCGGGAACGGATGAGTCAGGCTCCGACGGGGGTGTCTCGGGCAGCGACGAGTCGGGTGTCACATCGGTCTCGGAGCGCCTTGTCTCTGTCGGGCGGGCAGTCCTGCTCTCAGTGGCCTCGGGAGTGGTGATATGCGTAACCTCCGTCTGCCGCCCTGTTGTGGTCGCACTCACATCGGGCGGGTCGTTGTTCGTCGTGGTAACGCTCTCCTCCTCCGAGTCGTCGTCCTCCTCCGCATACGGGTCATAGGTCGTCGAATGCACGAACACCGTATCATACTTCACCGCCGAGGTATCGGATGCCTTTGTCTTTTTGCCATTGTCGTCCTTATCGTCCTTATCGGCAGTGGTGACCTCCTTCTCCTCGTGACCGCCCTTGGGAGGCGTAGTCTCGGTCACCTGCGGCAGCTGCTCGGTCTTGGTCTCCTCGGGCAGCAATGCCTCCTCGCTGCCGCCCTCGGTTATGCCGTAAAGCGACGAAAGCTTCGCCGCAAGGTCCTTTATCCCCTCGGGATATGCTATCGAGTTATAATATCTCTTGCTGATCTCGGCAGTATACTTGCCGTTTGCCAGTCTTTCAAAGCTGAACTTGTTGCCCTCGTCGCCGTAGCGCTTGGTGCTGGTCATCGCAATAAAGTACACCGCACAGGCTATCAGCACTATCGACAGCACGATCACATTGATAAACGAATACTTCTCGTTCTCCGAGCGCTCGCTCAGCTGCTCTATCGCCTTTTCGCTCTCGGCGCACTCCTCGGGCAGCTCCTGCTCCGCGTCCTCACCGTTCTCGGACAGCTGCATCGGCAGCTCAAATCCGTCCTCCATTGCTTTGCCGCACCTCCCTTACGCCATTTTCTGTGCCGCCAGTGTTATGACGCACATCACGAACACCGCAGCCGTCAGCACCGTCCTGCCGACTCTCAGCACAGCCCGACCGCCTGCCGAGCCCTTGTCTATCATAGCCATGCCCTTCAGTATCAGCGACCTGACGGGCACGCACACATAGCAGAAGCTGAATATGATAAGGAACAGCTCCTCCTTCAGCACCTTCAGCAGCGCCTTGGTGAGCGTATACTCATTGCCCGAGCCGAACAGCGACAGCAGCCACTCCTTGTAGCCGTCGAGCGTTTCAAATCTCAGCCCGCCGAGTATCACAACGGCAAGCAGGAACACATACACCGCCTTGACCGCGAGCGGGATCTTCTTTTTCTTATCCTCGGGTATAAGCCGCTCGATCATCACCACTGCGCCGAGCGCCAGCCCCACCGCCGCAAAGCTCGGGCTGATATGATACCACAGGGCAGCCAGCACGCAGCATATCAGCGCTGCTATCGCCCCGAAAAAAGCGTTCCCGCGGACTATGCCCGAGGCGATATCCCCGAGCAGGCGGACAAACGAGGTGTTTGCGCTTTTGAGCAGCCCCTCCAGCATACCGCCGCAGGAAAGGTCGCGGTAATTATCCTCATACTCAAAGCCTCCCAGCAGTCCCAGACCCTTTGCGATATCGCACAGCCCCGTAAAGGCGAACCAATACTGCGCAAGAAACGCTGCCATGCCTATCCAGCTGCCCGCAAGCGTAGTGTCCTTATGCTCCAGCCCCGCCGTGGCTATCCTCCCGAACGCGGGCGCGAGCAGCACCGCCTTGCCGAGACCGATCATGAGCCTGTCAAGCCCGTCGCTGAGCTTTTTCCCCGTGATCTGCCTGCGGCGGATCTGCGGCTCAAGCTCACCGTACCGCGCCACGGGCCCCGCCATGATGAAGTGGTAGGATGCCATATAGGTCAGCAGGCAGAAATAGTTGCGCTCTGCCGCGCAGCGCCCGCTGAACACATCAAAGCAGTAGGATAAGCCCTTTGTCGCATACCATGCCGCCCCGAGAGGTATCAGCGCGTCCTTTATATGCAGTGCGCTGCCCTCGGCAAACAGGTAATTGTGCCCGAGCAGCACCATGAGCGCCAGATCGATCACGATATCCAGACCCAGCAGTGCTGCGGCAGCGGCTCTGTTGTTTTCCCTCGTTCTGCCTATGCCGAGCCCGATCAGGTACTCCGAAACGGTACTCAGAAGGATCAGCAGGCACCCGAGCGGCTTGCCCCAGCTTATAAATATGACAGAAGTCAATACAAGTATAAGGTTTTTATACTCCGTGCTCCTGTCAAGGAACGACAGCAGTACGGAGACGGGGAGCACCCCGAGAAAGAACAGCAGTTCCGAATATACCAAAATTTATCCCCCACATTTGAACGGCTGATAAAATACGGAGCCGTTTGTTTGATTACAGTCAAGCTTACAGTTACATCTGCCATAATAATTTTAACACAATTCACAAATTTAAGCAAGTAAAATTATAAAGAAAATAAAACTTTTCATCAAATGAACACAAAAGACTTTTCAATAAGGAAAAATTATGCTATAATATATATGCCGCAGTGACGGGAGCCGTTATATATCATCGGAACGGGGGAACGGGCTGCGGTATTCAACAGGTAAGGAGTTGACTTTTATGGCATCGGTACTTATCACGGGCGCGAGCGGCTTCATCGGGATGCAGCTGGTAGACGCTCTTCTCGCAAAAAAGCACAGGGTCTTCGGTACCGACAGCACACCGAACGGACAGATAGGCATAGACCCGAATTATTCTTTCGTCCAGTGTGAGCCGAGCGACAAGACTACCATAACGGGCATGATATCCTCAAACCAGATCGACACTATCGTTCACCTTGCCAATTCGGTGGACAACGATCTCGACTCGTACATCACCGATGCCGAGCTCAAGCGCAGCAAGGCTATGGACAAGTTTATTTACGAGGCTGCGGACAAGTATGATATCAAGAATTTCATACTGCTCTCGACCACAGATGTTTACGGTCCGCAGAAGGGCAGAGAGCCCGTAAGGGAAACTACCTCCGAGAAGGGCAATACCAACTATGCCGATCTGAAGCTGACGAGCGAGAAATATCTCATGAAGGCTTTCAAGAAGTCCGACTGTGTGCCTGTTATCGCAAGGGTCGCGCCGATCTACACGGCGGAGTACACCCAGAATCTCAGGGACAAGGTCTACGACCCGAAGGACGATGTGGGATACATCTTCAACGACGGACTGTACGGCTTTACCTTCTGCTGCCTGTATAATCTGATCGACTTCATCAAGGGCATTATCGCGATACCCTCGGGAAGATACGACGGCATATACAATGTTACCGATTCCGACATCATCACCGCCAAGGCGATACTCGACTACGAGCGCGATCACAACCGCATAGGCGCGATAGTTCAGAAGAATCAGGGCTTCAGCTTAGGCTTCAACAAGGCAAAGGCCAAGACGGACTACCGTTATTTCGACCCCTCGTCCACCTTCCAGAACTGGAGGATAGACAACACCAAGGCAAGGCGCATCGCCCCGATGAAGTGGACACTGAGCAACACCAAATAAACACCAAAGCTCCCGCTTGCTGCGGGAGCTTTTTTGCACTCATCATCCTTCGTTCTTTTCGTACTGCTTTACCGTGTTCTCGACCCTGTCCACGGCATTCTTCTCGGTGATCTCCACCTTATAGGAATAATGCTTTGTCTCGCCGTTTTCCTCGGTATCGGTCGTCTCGACAAAATAGAGAAGCTCCTCGCCGCTGAACCAGTAATCCGCCGAAAAGCCCGTTACGGTGCCGCTCTCCGATCTCGCGCCGATCTTATCGGCATCGTATTTGTGGCTGATGTGAGTGACACCGTTCTCCTCGGTGACCTTCGCCTCGGTTATCGCCTGCGGTGAGTAGAGTATCAGCCCCTCGTCCGCCTGCGGGTGTGTAGTGTCTCTCGTATAGAGCACAAAGCCCTCCTCGCCGCGCTGAATGTAGCTCAGCTCTCCGTTCTCGTAGGTGAAAAGCTCGGCGCCGTTGTTGTACTGGGCATACTCGTTTTTCTCGCTTTTGCCCTTGTACGAGAAGGTCAGGATATCCTTCTCGTCATATTTGAAGGTGAACTCCTGCTCGACCTCGCCGCTGTCGGTATTCGTCATCAGCACGCGGGCGCTGTTCAGCTCCTTATATGCGCTCCTTGCCTTCTTTATCAGCTCGCCGCCCTCAGCGTCCTTAACAGAGCCCATGCACGAGCAGAGCATCAGCATTGCCGAGATCCCCGCCGCCGCAGCAGCAAGCATACGCTTTCCCGTTCCGATGCCCGATCTCGTTTTCGTTTTTATTTTTGTATTTGTATCCATAGCAAATCGTCTCCCTCGGACCGCCGCAACAGTAAAGCCGCTTTTCAGACATTGCCCGAAAAGCGGCAGCTCGTACTGTTTATCATTTTCTTCTCGAGGTATTCCTTCTCTTGCCGTCCATAACGTGCTTGAGATCGGAGATCCGCTCCTCACTGCTTGCCTTGAAACGGCTGAGCATATCCTCAAAGCCCGCATCTCTCATACCGTCCCCCGCATCGTAAACAGGAGGGGGGTTCTTGGTGAAATCCTGCGGCTCGGACCGCTCATACTGCCTGCGCGGCTTGGGCGCGGCAGACCTTCCCTGCGGCCTTCCCCCGCCCTGACGGCGGTCAAAGCCCTTCTTCTCGGGAGCGGGCAGTGCCTTCTTTATGGACAGACTGATCTTCTTGTCGTCCCCGACAGAGAGCACCTTTACCTTGACGGTCTGCCCCTCTGCGAGATGATCCTTGATGTCGTTGACAAAGGTGTTCGCCACCTCAGAGATATGTACCATCCCCGTTGTATCACGGTCGAGCTCAACAAAAGCCCCGAACTTGGTGATACCCGTCACCTTGCCTTCGTAAATTTTTCCAACCTCGAGCTGCATTAACTTTCTTTTACCTCTCTTGCTAACTTGATCCCTGTCTGCCGACAGCTGCTTACTCTCCGCTGTCAGCCTTCTCGACGATATAGAACCGTCTTTCGCCGGGATATGCATATCCCAGCTGCTCTACCGCGATCCTCTCCATATACTCCGCCTCGTCGCCCGAACGCAGCAGACGTGTATACTCGTCACTGCGCTGCTCCTGCTCGGTGATCTGAGCCGAGAGCGCCTCGCTCTGCTTTTTCAGCTGCGCGATCTGTGCCTGCTGGGAGATTATGTTGAATATCGCATAAATGATAAGGCACAGCACGGCCGCCGAAGCAATAAAACGCGCAAACCGCCCGTGGGGCTTCTGTTCCTGCACGGGAGCGTTATTATCTGCCATCATGCCGCACTTCCTTTCATTCGGCCGAGCTTTCTGCCAATGGCAGGACTGCCGCGGACCTATTTACACCTCTATATTATACATCATAATTCTTTTACTTTCAAGACCCTTTTATGTTATTTTTTTAATTTTCTCAATTTATTTTTATTTTTTACAAATGCAGTACGGATTTTTTGTGAAATTTTAGCAAATACCCTTCCGACCGACAGCTCGCAGACGGCTCTCAGACCTCTGAATACCTGAGAAAAGACAGCTGTTATCAGCCTTCCCGACGTGTATCTTTCGGCAGCAGCACCGAGAAGCATCGCTGCAAGCGTGAAAAGCCTGACACTTCCCGTGCGGGCAACAGAAAGCACAAAGCAGCAGAAGAAAAACAGAAGCGCAAAGAAAAAGTCAAGGATATTCTCCGCGATCCCGCCGAGCCGTGCTCCGCGCCTAAGAGAACGCAGCAGATCGTATACCGCACCGAGTATCAGCCCGAGCAGACAGGCAGCAGCAAACGTCTCGCGGTCAAAGGCGGCGGGCGGACGCATCGGGAGTATCTCCTCCGCTGCGGTCATAAGCAGCAGACAGCTCTTCATCTCATCAGCCTGCCGAACAGCGTCGGCTTCTTCTTCCTGTCCTTGTCACCGTAGATAACAGCAGAAATGTCCCCCTCTACCGTGAGCTTTCCGCTGCCGACACTCATCTCGTTTATATGCAGCCCCGTGCCCTTGACCGTGAGCTCACCCATTCGGGTGAACAGCTCGATCTCCTGCTCGTCAAATCTGTCTACGTCCGTAATGCCCGTCAGCTCCAGCCGCGATCGGTCTTCAAGTATCATGCTGTGCGAACCCGTTATATCTGCCATCAGTCTACCTCCATATCCGATCTGTACCATGCATCACCGCAAACGATTATTTACCCTTACTGTCTGCGGGACCTACTGGGGAAAACCTTTCTGAAGAAAGGTT
>CAMOFU010000056.1 GCA_946613705.1 uncultured Clostridia bacterium | reverse complement strand
CGAAATAATTACATTCCGTATTTATCCTTATAGCTTTCAATAATGACCCGAACAGGGTAGCCTGAATCGTCAATATCCATGTGATTAACAGTGAACACATAGTCATCTGCCGAATTGAAGAAGCAGGCAGAATCCTTGCCAAGATTCTTTCTGTCGTACTCTGCTTTGTATTCCTTCGGCAGATTATCCTTGAAGTATGCTGCCACAGCATCAGACACGGCTTTTGCATCTGCACTGCCCTGCTCTATCGAATATGTGATCTTGTTGATCTTGCCCTCATCTGAGAACGAGATCATCAGATCTACAGGAAGCTTTGACGGAAGCTTGGCCTTGCCGCCGAATAAAGAATCGATCTCACCGAGATGATATGTATTCTTTTGTGAAAAATCATCGACCTCGGCAGCTTTGGCAGTATCAAAGTTGCTGCTCGTATTCTGATTGAGCTCGTCAAGCGTCATGCCGATATAGTTGACCCCTTCACCGCCCGTATAATAAGCCATGAAATCAACATCATTAACTATAGCAGCAGTGAGCACAGGCGAGTCGGCAGCAGACTGCTCCTGTGCAGCCTGAGAAACAGCCGTATCATCTGCTATGCTGCTGTCATTTCCGCCGCAGCCCGAAAGCATCGCAGCAGCCGACAAAGCTGATAAAGCAATAATAGCGATTCTTTTCATCATAGATCTCTCCATATCATGATACTGTAATCTCAGATCATTATAACACTACATTTTAAAAATAGCAACCGTATTGCAAATATTTTATATAATCATTGCAAATATATAACAATTTAAGCAGAATGCCTTTCAACATCGTGGAAAGCATTCTGCTTATCAAATATACACTAATATTACTTATCAGCTCTGCTCCGCGATAGACTCGATGATCTCTCTCAGCTCGCTGACCCCCTGTCCGCTCAGAGCAGAAAACTCAACGTGTGTTATCTCGTCAAAATGAGGTATCTCCTGCGCGAATGCCTCCATACGTCTACGCTTTTCTGTAGGCTTCAGTTTATCGGCTTTTGTGAACACGATAACAAACGGCATCTCATTCTCTATCAGGAAATCTATCATTTGCAGATCGTCCCGAGAAGGAGCATGGCGAATATCTATCAGCTGGAACACAAGCTCCAGCTCTCGGTCAGATATCAGATAGCCGCCGATCAGATCACTCCAGCTGCGTTTAAGACCTTTTGCGGTCTTTGCATAGCCGTACCCCGGAAGATCAACAGCATAGATGCTATCGACCTCATAGAAATTGATCGTGACCGTCTTCCCGGGAACGGAGCTTACCCTTGCCAGTGATTTACGGCCAAGGAGCTTGTTGATCAGAGAAGACTTGCCAACATTTGAGCGTCCCGAAAAAGCTATCTCTATCCTGTCGGAAGGCGGCATCTGCGAAAGGCTGCCGAAGGAAGTAACAAAACTGACTTTGTTCCAGTTCATCTTACACCGACGCTTTCTTAGTCTTTGTTTTTCTTACAGGCTTCTTTACCAGCTCATACGGTATCTCGCTTTTGTGCTTGTCCTTGTCCTGCTTAACAAGAGCCGTTTCAAGCACATCGGCGATCGTATCGGCGAATACAAATTCAAGCCCGAGCTTTACCGCATCATCTATCTCGTCCATATCGCCCTGATTATCCTTCGGCACAATGACAGTCTTGATACCCGCCTTATAGGCAGCCATTGTCTTCTCACGAAGACCTCCGATAGGAAGGATCTTGCCTCGAAGTGTTATCTCACCGGTCATTGCAACATCTCCCCTTACAGGAATGCCGCTGAGTGCAGAAACGAGTGCTGTAGTCATTGTCACACCTGCCGACGGACCGTCCTTAGGCACAGCGCCCTCGGGAGCATGGATATGCAGATCCTTCTTCTCATAGAACTCGGGATCGATACCGTATTTGCGCGAAAGGCTTCTCACAAGACTGAGAGCGATCCTTGCCGACTCCTTCATAACATCACCGAGTGAGCCTGTTATCTCTGTCTTGCCCTTACCGTCAAGCACAAGCACCTCCAGCGGCATAATAACACCACCCACAGATGTCCATGCAAGTCCGTTTACGAGGCCGACCTCGTCCTTGCCCGAGATATCATCGCCGAGATACTTCTTGTGACCAAGGAAAGAAGTGATATTATTGCCCTTTACGGTTACGCGCTTAACGCCCTCCTCGAGTATCTGTCTGTCAGCCTTGCGGCAAAGCGCTGCTATAGACCTTTCGAGCTTACGCACTCCCGCCTCACGGGTATAGCTGTCGATAAGCGAATAGACCGCATCATCGGCTATTTTAAGCTGGCTTGCCTTCAGACCATGCTTTTTGAGCTGCTTCGGAACAAGGTGCAGCTTTGCAATATGGAACTTTTCCTCTCTCGTATAGCTGGAAAGCTCTATGACCTCCATACGGTCGAGCAAGGGTGCGGGAATGGTATCAAGTGAGTTGGCAGTAGTGATAAACAGGACCTCGCTGAGATCAAACGGAATTTCAAGAAAATGGTCGCGGAACGCAGTATTCTGCTCAGAGTCGAGGACCTCGAGCATTGCCGAAGCGGGATCGCCGCGGAAGTCATTACCCATCTTGTCTATCTCATCAAGCAGCATCACAGGATTACTGCTCCCCGACTGTCTCAATGCCGTCATGATACGTCCGGGCATAGCGCCGACATAGGTCTTTCTGTGACCTCTGATATCGCTTTCGTCCCTTACACCGCCGAGGGATACACGCACATACTTCCTGCCGAGTGCTCTTGCGATGGACTTGCCGACCGAGGTCTTGCCGACACCCGGGGGACCGTAAAGACAAATGATCTGACCCTGAGCACCGCCTGTCATCTTCATGACCGCAAGTGTCTCAACGATCCTTTCCTTGACCTTCTTCATACCGTAATGATCTTCGTCAAGCATTTTAGCGGCCTTAGTGATATTATCGTTATCCTTGGTAACAATGCCCCACGGCAGACCGAGGACAGAGTCGAGATAATTCCTCAGAACAGCAGCCTCCTGTGAACCCGAAGGCATTTTTTTCAGATGATCGAGCTCACTGTTGAGCTTTTCCTTGACCTCATCAGAGCAATCGCACTCATCAATAAGTCTGCCGAACCGAGTGACCTCGTTTTCATCTACCTCATCGCCCATGCTTTCGCCAAGCTCCGCACGCAGCGCTCTTATCTGCTCGCGGATATAGAAATCGCGCTGATTCTTATCCATCGCAGCATGGACCTGCTCGTGTATCTGCGATTCAAGAGCGATGATCTCCAATTCCTTTGCAAGCACAGTCAGCAGCATCACAAGCTTTTCGCCGACAGTGGGGATCTCAATAAGCATCTGCTTATCCTTGAATTGCAGCACGGTATTAAATGCAATGATCTCAAAGAGCTTTATCGGGTCACTTGTTGACTCGACCTGATTGCTCACCTCATTCGAGATCCTCTGCTCAACACTTGCATAAGAAGAAAATGTCTGCTTCAGCTCTCTCACGATAGCATCAAGCTCATTCTTTTCAAGCCGTTCTCTGCTGTAGTTCGGCATGACCTTTACAACAGCTTCATAATAAGGCTCATTGTCAAACAGCTTCAAAAGCTTTGCTTTGCGCACTCCCTCAACAAGACAGCGGTACACTCCCCCCGGTGTCTTGATGATCTGCTTAACCTTAACGAGCGTACCGACCGTATAAAGATCCTTCTTTACAGGGTGTTCGATCTCAGGATCCTTCTGTGCCACAAGGAAAAGCTCGCTTCCGCTGTTGAGAGCGTACTTGATAGCCTTTACAGAAGCTGTCCTGCCGACATCAAAATGCATTACCATATTAGGGAACACAACAAGCTCACGAGTCGGCACGCAGGGATGAACGATCTCATTGCCATTGATCCCATCGTTTTTCTTATTCATAACATCTTCCCCTTTCTTTTGCTATTCGCAGTCACACATCTTTCTCTAAACTGTATATTCATTATACCACAATATAAGTATATTTTCAAGTGGTTTTTTCTGCCGTAAAGCCGTGCCGTGACAGCTTACGATGCAAGCAGCATAACAAAAAGAGGTATCCAAACAAGGATACCTCTAAAAATGCAAAAACAGAGATCAATCTGCTACATAAGGCAGGAGTGCAAGATGACGTGCTCTCTTGATGGCAGTCGTCAGCTCTCTCTGATGGTATGCGCAGGTTCCTGTTACACGGCGGGGGAGGATCTTAGCTCTCTCCGTCATGCACTTTCTGAGCTTTGCGATATCCTTATAATCGATCTTATCAGCTCTGTCAACACAGAACATACAAACCTTCTTACGGCCTCTCTTCATCGGCCTTCCGGTTCTCTCCATGATAGATTTTCCTCCTTACTTAAAAACTGTAGTCGGGCATTTATACCCGATCAGAACGGTACACCGTCGTCACTGAGCACCTCGAAATCATCGAGCTCGCCTATATTCAGCGAAGGATTATTGCTCGGCGCGGGAGCGTTCTGCTGCTGGGGAGCGGGAGCATTCTGATTCTGATAGGAGTTATTGTTCTGCTGATAGCCGCCCTGATATCCGCCATTCTGCTGATATCCGCCGCCGTAGTTATTCTGCTGGTAGCCGCCGCCATAGTTATTCTGCTGATAACCACCCTGCTGTTTAGGCTCACCCGTGAACGAAACACTGTCAACATACACTTCAGTAACATATCTCTTGTTACCGTTCTGGTCGTCATATGTTCTTGTTCTGAGGTTGCCTTCAATAGCGATCATTCTGCCCTTGCCGAAATACTTAGTAATAAACTCGGCTTGCTGGCGCCATGCAACACAGTTGATAAAATCAGCCTGACGTTCTTCACCCTGCTTAACGAAATTACGATCAACAGCGACAGTAAATGAAAGCACGGGAACGCCCTGCGGTGTCTGCTTGAGTTCAAGCTCTCTTGTGATCCTGCCCATCAAAATAACTTTGTTCAACATTGTTCATTACTCCTTTTCATTGAAAAATACTGCTTCACACTCGTTCGTAAAAAATTCTGACTGTCAATTATCAGCGGGAATCACTTAACTGTGATAAGGAAACGAAGCACACCGTCGGTAATACCGAGAACACGCTCGAGCTCTGCGGGGAACTCAGGAGTAGACTTGAAATTCCAGAGCAGATAGTTTCCTTCCGTTTCGTAATTGATAGCATAAGCCAGTTTACGCTTGCCCCAGTCATTTAACTCAACATCCTCAGCGTTCGCCTTTATCATCTCATCGAACTTAGCGGTAAGAGCATTAACTGCCTCCTCGCCTGCCTTAGAGCTGAATACGACCACAGCTTCGTAAGTCTCATTGACCTTTGCCATACTTAACACCTCCTTTTGGATTTCGCCTGCACATAAAAGTACAAGCAAGGATAACTTAATTAGTATAACATACACAAGCCGATTTGTCAATCAGCTGCAATGCCGCATATTGTAAATTTTCTGTAAATTCAGATCAGGCAACCTTATTCATTATAAACATGGCTGCAATTATCAAAGCATAAGAGATAAGCACCGACATAAGGAACGCAGCAAGTGAAACACCGCCCTTGCGGCTGATCGCATCTCTGACCTCTTCCTCATTGTCTGATGTTGAACTCCTCAGCAGCTGAATATCCCTTCTGGCTGTTTTATAATACCAATAATTAGCAAATATAGCAGAAATACACTGTAATACCATCAGCAAGGAAGAGCTGAGATTGAGTACCAGTGAAAAGCTTTCTGACTTTACAAATGACTCGGTGACAAAGCTGATGCTCGGAAGATAGCCCGCCGCCGACATGAGCATAACGGTAGGTATCGACAGTACAACTGTCAGGAGCAGATAAATAATGCCGATAAGATTCATTTTTCTGTAAAAGAAGTAAAACTGCGGAAAAAGCAGTGCCGAAAAATTGATGCTTGCCTTACCGCCGAACTTACCGAATCTGATAAAGCTTGTCAGATAAGAGAATTGGTTTTTGCCGACATAACGTGCAAGATCTCCAAGCTTTACACCGTCGATATCGGAATCCTGATCGAAACGCAGAGCACCGTTATTCGGGATACCCTCGAAGCCGTTCATACCGCCGAAATTGTTTCGGTCGAAACTATTTCGGTCGAAACTGTTTCGATCTTCACTGCCCTGCTGACTGAAATTGCCGTGCTGCTCCTTCTGATCGTTGAAAGGCCTCGGTTCGCTCGAAACATTTCTCAGGGGCATTCCGCAGCGGCTGCAAAACAGCCCCGTCGGAGGGTTTTCCAGTCCGCATCTTGAACATCTTACAGGCTCGTCACTTACCTGCGCACTTTCAGGCTCATCAGGCTGCCATGTGCCGCCGTTCTCGTGCAATTCGATATTAATGCATTTGCCTTCTTTTTCATAACAGCTGCGGTGGTAAGGAGTACCGCAGTCGGGGCAGACAACGATATCGTCTGTCGAAGTAAACTCTATGCCGCAGCTTAAACACTTGCAGCCATCATATTTTCCCATTGCACACCATCTCCTTACAAACGGTCAAATACTTTCACAAGGTATATTATAACATACTTTTCCCAAAAAAGCTATAGTATTTTGAAAAAAATCTTACAAGTCCAAATACTTGTACTTAAAAATCTATCCCGACGCTGTTATATCAGTGTCGGGACAGATATCAATGCTTAAACAGGACTGCGGTCATTCCTCGCTGTCATCAGAAGCGGGATCATTATTGTCATCAGAAGCCGTGTCAGTGATGTCCTGCGGTAGAAGCTCACTTTGGGGAGCTGTGAGACAGCTCTCAGACGAAGCATCGGGAACATCAATGAATTCATCAAGTTCTCCGTTCATCAGCTTTTCAAAGTTCTTACCGTCTATCTTCTCATACTTCATCAGATATTTCGCAATAAGATGCAGCTTATCGATATGCTCTCTGAGCAGCGATTCACACTTCTCATAGCAGTCCTCGACGATCGAGCGTATTTCAGCATCGATCTCAGCGGCAACATTTTCCGAATAGCTGGGTGTTGAGCTGTAATCTCTGCCAAGGAACACCTCATGCTCTCCCCTGCCGTAAACAACAGGGCCGAGATTATCAGAGAAGCCGTAGCGTGTCACCATATTTCTTGCAGTAGCGGTAGCTCTTTCAAGGTCATTGGAAGCGCCTGTAGAAATATCGTCAAGGATTATCTTCTCGGCTACACGTCCTCCGAGCAGAACGATGATGTTCTCTATCATCTCATGCTTGGAGACAAAAGCCTTATCCTTCTCGGGGAGGCTCATTGTAAAGCCGCCTGCCTGACCTCTCGGGATTATCGTGACCATATGCACCTTATCCTGCGAGGAGCAGAAATAGGTACAGATCGCATGACCGCCCTCATGATAAGCAGTAAGGCGTTTTTCTGCATCGGTAACGACTTTGGATTTCTTCTCCGGGCCTGCAACGACCTTGATCGAGGCCTCTTCCATATCATGCTTTGTGATAGCTTTTCTGCCGTTTCTTGCAGCAAGCAATGCCGCTTCATTGGCAAGGTTCTCAAGATCGGCACCTGTGAAGCCGACAGTAGACTTTGCGATGGTATCAAGTGCAACATCGGGAGCAAGGGGCTTGTTTCTGGTATGCACCTTTAGTATCTCTTCTCTGCCCTTTACATCAGGGTAGCTTACAAGCACCTGTCTGTCAAAACGTCCCGGACGGAGCAGCGCAGGGTCAAGAATATCGCGCCTGTTGGTCGCAGCCATTACAATGACCGAATCATTCTCCTCAAAGCCGTCCATTTCAACGAGCAGCTGATTGAGTGTCTGTTCACGTTCATCGTGTCCGCCGCCGAGTCCTGTACCTCTCTGTCTGCCGACAGCATCGATCTCATCTATAAAAATAATTGACGGAGCATTTTTCTTTGCCTGCTCGAACAGATCTCTTACACGGCTCGCGCCGACACCGACAAACATTTCAACGAAATCCGAGCCTGAGATGGAGAAGAAAGGCACATCAGCCTCACCCGCGACCGCTCTTGCGAGCAGAGTTTTACCTGTACCCGGAGGGCCGAGCAGAAGCACGCCCTTTGGTATACGCGCACCCAGCTCGTCATATTTCTTGTGATCCTTCAGGAAATCAACGATCTCACGCAGTTCCTCTTTTTCCTCGTCCGCGCCTGCAACATCTGCAAAGGTAGCCTTCTTTGACGAGGGTGCCTGTCTTGCATTTGTTTTTCCGAACGAATTGATCTTACCGCCGCCTGCCGAGCGCATCATAAACACGAACAGGAAGATCATCACACCCAGCATCAGCAGGGTGGGTATCATATTCAGCCAGAAGCTGTTATCGGATACGGGGATCAGATCGTATTTAAGCGAGCCCTCGCCGTATTTTGTATTATACAGCTTTCTGTAAGTCTCGGCCTTTTCTCCGCCCAGCACCTCCTGAACGAAGATAGATACATTCGGAACGGTATAATTGTGCTTTTCATCACTGTTTCTGAGCTTATAAGTCAGCTTGCCCGAACCGAGGTCTAAGGTGAATTCCGAGACCTGTAGTTCATCAAACTGCTGCATGATCTCGGAATAAGCCTTATCGGATTTATTCTTGCTCATAGATGTGAGCATATAAACTAATCCGCCGAGGACCAGCACAGATACAAGCAGATATATCAGCAAAGATTTTCCGCCGCCACTCTTTTTCAATCCATCAATCCTTCTTTCTCTTTTATGATTTTACCCTTTGCATGGGAGAAAAATTCAGACACACATTATTTCACGCAAATATTATAATGCGTATATGTGACAAGAATATGATAACACCGGAACAGATCATTCAACACCGAACAAAAGAACTCTTGAGGTCTCATCATTCGGAGCGCATCTTTCGGCAGCGCCGAAGCCCTCAACAGCACATACACCCTCTTCGTCGCACAGCAGAAGCACATTTCCGCGGTTTTCGACAGGAACGGATTCTGAAAAAAGCTTTTTTAGCGTTTTTGTACAGCCGCGGCCGTTAAGACGTATCTTATCTCCGCTGCGCCGAGTTCTCAATGAAATCACACCTTTTATTTTATCATAATCGAGAGCTATATTTGTAAACATTCTGTTAATTTTGAAAGCGATTTGATTTTTTTCGCAAATGATGACGCTGATGATCTTGCCGCATAGCTCATAACGTCCTTCGCCGTTCACAATGACTGTTTGCTGATCGGGCATTTCGAGTGCGGCGATCCTGAATACACCGTTAGAGGAGAGAGCATAAACATTTTCGGTAAGGCAATACTTCCCTCCCGAACGGATCAGCCTGCAAAGCTCCGACACTCTTGCGAAATCATAGCTGATACCGTTATCTCTCAGCAGCAGCAGCACTGCTCTCGAAAGAACAGGCAAAGCCGCCTTTGAAAGAACAGCGAGTGAATAGCCATTATCGTTTTTTGCCTCTGCAAGCAGCAGTGCAGCTTCATCACAGAGGTGATCGTCGTCAGCGCGGAGCTGATCGGACAGCCGCGCAAAAGCCTGCATCAGCTCGGGATTTAGCGAAGCCAGCACAGGAATGACCCCGTGCCGAATTCGGTTGCGGGAATAATCATCGGTAAGGTTGGTCGAATCGGTGACCCAATCCTGTTTCCGCTCGGTAAGGAACAGCTCGATCTCTTCACGGGTGCAGTCTATCAGCGGTCTGACAAATCTGCCGCGTATCGGAGGGATCCCGCAAAGCCCCTTGGCACCCGTTCCGCGTGCAAGATTGAACAGTGCGGTCTCAAGACTGTCCGAAAGAGTATGCGCAGTTGCGATATGCCGGATCGGAGATCTTTCAAACGCAGTGTATCTTAGCTCCCTTGCGCCCTCCTCGGTCGAAGTGCCTGTAACACAGCAGTACCCGTGAACATCAACGTGTTCGACCTGAAGCGGCACACCGAGACGCGAACAAAGTTCCCTGCAAAAGCGCTCATCTCTGTCCGACTCCTCGCCCCTGAGATGATGATTTATGTGTATCGCAGCCGTCTCGTACCCCAACTCGTACAAACACAAAAGGAGGGTAACGCTGTCTGCACCGCCCGATAAGCAGCACAGAACAGCTTCGCCCTCTTTAAGCATATCAAATTTCTCGATCGCTCTCTTTACCTTTTCAAGCATATCAATTTTCCTTGTGGATATAATCAGCATCAGTAAACAGCGTATACTCACCGCGCCACATAAGGTTGACTGTCCCTGTTTCGCCGTGACGGTTTTTAGCAACTATACACTCGGCGATGCTCTGATCGGAAGACTGCTTGTCATAGTAAGCATCTCTGTATAAAAACAGTATGATATCCGCGTCCTGCTCAATAGAACCCGACTCTCTCAGATCGGAAAGCATCGGCCGTTTGTTTTCGCGCTTCTCGGCTTCACGGGACAGCTGCGACAGCGCCAGCACAGGTACCTTGAGTTCCTTAGCCATGAGCTTCAGCTGCCTTGTGATCTCAGAGACCTCCTGAACACGGTTGTTATGGCGGTTCGGGCTGCTCATCAGCTGAAGATAGTCGATCACGACGAGTCCGAGATTGCCCAGATTCCTGAGCTTAGCCTTCATCTCGGGCACAGTCAGATTAGCAGTTCCGTCGAGCAGTATCGGCAGTCTCACAAGGCTCTCCGTACCCGCCGCAAGCTTGCCCCATACATCATCTCCCGAGCTGAAATCGCCCGAACGAAGTATAGTATTGTTGACAAGTGCCTCACTTGCAAGCATTCTCGTAGCCACCTGCTCAGGCGACATTTCGAGCGAGAAAATAACGGTGTTCTTCTTTGATCTTTTGCAGGCATTCACGGCGACATTCAGTGCAAACGCAGATTTTCCCATCGCAGGTCTTGCCGCAAGTATGATAAGGTCGGTATCGTTAAGTCCCGTCGTGACCTTGTCAAGCGAAGAAAAACCCGTCCCTATGCCTTTGAACTTTGCTGCATCGGCACTTGTGATCTCCTGCAAATGATCGTAAACATCCATAATGACCGATTCTATCGACATAAGTCCCTGTGTAAGCTTGCCGTTTCGGATATCGTATATCCTCTGCTCTGCCAGATCAAGCAGCTCCTGTGCCTGAGCATCCTTTTCAGAGGCCTTTTGGATTATATCGGTCGAGATATCAATAAGCGTTCTGATATAATACTTATTCTCGATTATATGGCAATAATCCTCGATATTGGCAGATGTGACAAAGCTGTCGAGCAGCTGCTTGAGATACGTCCTTGCCATTTCCTGAGTGGTAAAGACACCTGTTTCTATACAGCTGTCGATAACAGTCACAAGGTCGATCGCCTTGCCTTGGTTGTCGAGCCAGTAGCAGCAGGAAAAGATGCCCCTTGTAAATTCATCATAGAAATAATCGGGCTTATTGATTATTTGCAGCACTGTGGAAAGCACCGAAGGTTCAACGAGTATCGCACTCACAACAGCCCTCTCCGCGTCTATCATAAACGGCGGTTCTCTGCCGATCAGTTCACTCAGGGTTTGCAGAGAATTGGCACTGTCGGGCATTATTCCTCCTCCACCTTTACGGTGATCTGACAAGTAACTCCCTGTGTCATTTTGATAACAGCAGTATAATCACCAAAGCTCTTTATCTCTGAAGAAAGATTTATCTTCTTCTTATCTACGGTCTGTCCGAGCTGTTCTTTAACAGCATCGGCAACATTGCCCGATGTAACAGAACCGAAGAGCTTTCCTCCCTGTCCTGCTTTAGCCTTGATAACGACATTCTTGCCGCCTATCGCAGCAGCTATCTTCTCATTATCGGCCTTTTCAACGTCAAGCTTATGCTGTGCGGATGCCTTCTTGCCCGCAAGCTCATTAAGATTCTTGGCATTTGCCTCTACAGCCAGTCCCTTTGCAAGCAGAAAATTCCTTGCGTATCCGTCGGCAACGTTGAGAGTATCGCCCGCCTTGCCCGAGCCTTTGACATCTTTAAGTAAGATAACCTTCATGAATGATTCCTCCGTATTTCATAAAATTTTGATTCAAATATTTAGGCAACACCGCACGACCCCTGTGCATCAGATGCGCCGTCCAGATTTTCG
>CAMOFU010000055.1 GCA_946613705.1 uncultured Clostridia bacterium | reverse complement strand
AAAACAAAACAAACAACAAAAAAAGAGTATGAGAAATCTGTTTTTGACGCTTGCATATAACGGTGCCGCCTATCACGGCTGGCAGCGGCAGAACAATGCCTATACCGTGCAGCAGGCTGTAGAGGAGGCGCTTTCGGCGCTGCTGGGCGAGGATATCACGGTCAACGGCTGTTCCCGCACGGATGCAGGTGTCCACGCAAGGACATATTGCCTGAATTTCCATACAGGCACATCTATCCCGCCGACAGGGCTCATCAGGGGGCTCAACGATAAGCTGCCCGATGATATCGCCGTAAGGGAATGCCGCGAGATGCCCGAGAGCTTTCACGCAAGGTTCGACTGCAAGGGCAAGGAATATCTCTATATCGTGCATAACAGCGAGATCAAGGATCCGTTCTATAAGGATACCGCGATGCGCTGGCGGCGGCCGATCGATGAGGAGCTGCTCGACGGGCAGGCTAAGGATTTTATCGGCGAGCACGATTTCAGGGGCTTTTGCAGCGCCGATAACGATAAGGAAAATACTGTAAGAGAAATATATGATTTCGCTGTCCGCCGCGAGGGCGAGCTGGTCAGATTCACTGTGTCGGGCAGCGGGTTCTTGTATAACATGGTGAGGATAATGGTCGGCACGCTGCTGTATATCGGCGACGGAAAGCTGGAACGCGGGTGCATTCCCGAGCTTATCAGCCGCCGTGACCGTACTCTTGCAGGCAAGACGGTCGAGCCGCAGGGCTTGTATCTTAACAGAGTTTTTTATTGATAATTGATAAAAATAAAGGAAAGATGACATGAATACAGAGGATAACGAACTGCTGAATAATGCGTCTGCTGTCGATACGTCTCCCGACGGTGCGGCTTCGGACGATACGTCCACAGACGATACGTCCATAGACGATACGCTCTCGGCCGATACAATGAAGGGCGATATGCCTGCGGACGATGCTCAGGCGGAGGATAAGTCGGCAGCGAAACAGCTGAAAAACATTTTCAGTGAGCTCGACGATGACAGCTCCGATGTGCTTGATATCTTCACAGAGGAGGAAGCGGAGCCCGAGCAGCCTGATGTCGGGGTATCAAAGCCCGAGCCCGATGTTTCGGATAATAACGGCACCGAGGTACAGACGGCAGAGCCTGCCGACGATCCCGAGCAAAGACGCAGAATGATCGAGCATACCCGCAATGATACTCTCACGGCTGCCGAGATCGCCGCAAGGAAAAAGGCTCATGCCGACCGCCATGCGAGTAAGGGGAAAAACAAGGGCGGCAGCAGCCGAAATAAACAGAACAGCAAAAAAAAGGAGCCCGCGGCAGGAAAGCAGTCGTCCCAAAAGCGGCCGAAGAACGGTGAAAAAAAGCCGTCCTCAGCTGCAAGGAAAAATGCAAAGCCGCGCGGCAGTGCGGAAGAGAAGCCTATGGATATGGAGGACTTCCGTCGGGCAAGAAGCAGGATCAAGGCTAAAAAACGTGCTGCAAGGCTGGGTGTGCTGCTGGCAATAGCCGTTGCGGCTGCGGCGATCTATTTTACAAGAGGTCTTTGGGTGCCCAAGCTGGAGGGCATACTCGATAAGCCCCGCGAAACGATCGTCAACGACAGCACCGAGCAGTCGGGTAATTTCCCGCTCGATACGGGCGATTCCACAGTGCTTCAGATAACCCGTCTTGACGGCAGCATCATCACTGCCGACGGCAGCCATATAACCTCGTATGATACCAACGGTAAGCTGCGCGAGTCTATCTATCACGGCTGCGGCAGCCCCGAGATAAGGTCGCTGGGCAAGAGAATGCTTTGCTTTGATTTCGGCGGGACTGCCTTCAAGCTTTACAGCAAAAGCGGTCTTGTGTTTGAAAAGCAGCTCGGCAGCACCGTCCTTCTCGGAGACATCGCCGCAAACGGTAATGTCATGATAGTTTCGGAGGACAGCAAGTATACCGTTAAGGTGAATGTTTACGATAAAAACGGCGAAGAGATCTATCAGTGGTCAAACGGTGACAGAGTCTCGGACGCTCACTTCTCCTCTGACGGCAGCTCATTGCTCGTAACAACGTTCAGCGCTGCCGACGGCAGGATAAGCTCGGTGATCCATAAGATCAATATTACTCAGAGCGGCATTGTTTCCGACAGTGACAGATTCGACGGATTCATCATGTCGGTCTGCGAAAACAGCGAGGGCAATATCTGGGCAATGGGTCAGGATAAGCTGTGGCTGCTCTCGTCGAATTGCAGGTCGCTCGACAGCTATGAGTTCAGCACCGAGCCTGTCTCGTTCGCACTCAGTCAGAGCTGTGCCTGCGCCGCCTGCGATAATCTCAGCGGCGGCACGACCGTGTACACGTTCAACAGCGAGAGCCCGACATTGAAGCCCAAGCTCACAGAGTCTGCCACGGGCACGGTAAAGAGAGTAAGGTGCTTTGACGATATGGCGTTCGTACTCAGCTCGGATAAGCTCGATGCCTATTCGCCCGACGGGACTCTGATATCCACCGCATCTGTCTCAAACGATCATATCGACTTTGTGTGGTCTGAAAACGCAGCTTACTTTATCGACAGGCAGGAGGTCAGCAAGCTGATCTTCAAGACCTGATCTGAATGAAAGGATATTTTCTATGTCTATTGGACTTGATGTGCTGGCGGTCGTCATCGTCATTATCGCGGCGATCGTCGGATATAAAAGAGGCTTTATCCGTTCTGTGATAAGATTGCTCGGAACGGCAGCCTGCGTTATCGTGGCGCTGATCGTTTCGGATATGCTTGCATCGCCGACATATAATAAGATCGTTGCCCCGAGGCTTGAAAGCGCCCTGCTCGGAAGGCTCGAAAACTTTGATATCACCACCGAGATAAAGTCGGCGCTGAATGAAGCGGGTGCCGATATCCCGCTCGATAACAAGCAGCTTAAAAAGGCTCTTACCGATGCAGGCAGCATACCCGCGGCCTTCGAGAGAGCAGTGCTCTCGGCGGGCGGTACACAGTCCCAGGCCGAGAAGCTAAGGCAGGAGGCTCAGGATTTTCTGGATAACGACCTGGGCAAGACGATTGCCAAGCGTGCGGGTGTGAAGGATCATGAGTCTGTAGGTGAGCGGCTGCAGCTCTCGGCAGGCAAGGTTTACGATATCGTCCGTGCATTCGCTGCGGGGGATGATAATTCAAAGGGCGTTCACTACCTTGTGTACGATGTGTTCGACGGACTGTTCACCACTATCATACGGTACATCCTTTTCACGGTGCTGCTGCTGCTGCTCGAGCTGATAGTTTCGATCATATTCCGACTGGCTAAGGTGTTCGATCATCTGCCGCTCGTGTCGGGCGCAAACAATACACTCGGGCTTGTGTTCGGTATCTTGAAGGGTATGCTTTATGTCGGGCTGATAGCTGCGATCTGTGCGGCAATAGCCAAGTCCGACACGGTGATAGATACCAAGGTGTTTGACGACAGCCATATATTCAGGATTTTCTTCAATTTGTTTTATAAGTAGAAAGGGGATATAAATGGAACAGGTTTTATGCTCAAAATGCGGCAAGCGTCCTGCGGTGATGTTCATTTCGCAGGTCGATCCCAAAAACCCTACAGAGAAAAAGCATCAGGCCTTGTGTCTGCAATGTGCCTATGAGCTCGGCATTTCGCAGACCGAGGATTTCAAAAAGATGC
Source organism: uncultured Clostridia bacterium (assembly GCA_946613705.1). Classification (GTDB taxonomy): domain Bacteria; phylum Bacillota; class Clostridia; order Oscillospirales; family Ruminococcaceae; genus FB2012. The sequence goes on along the minus strand of CAMOFU010000055.1, from coordinate 8,345 downwards.
TCGGGATCTCTGATGAAGAAATAAAGAACATGACAGATCAGCTGATGGAGCTCAACGACGGCAACGACTTCGAGATGGGCGGCAGCGGCACTATGCCCGGATTTCTCAGCCAGCTCTTCGGCGGCGGTATGGGCGGAAGTGAGCCGCCCTCACCCATGCAGACGGGCAGCGGCAGCAATGATCCCAAGGGCTTACGCCGCGGAAAGGATAAGAAGGAAAAGAAAAAGGAGCTCAAATTCCTTAACAACTACTGCACCAACCTCACCGAAAAGGCAAGAGAGGGCAAGCTCGATAATATCATCGGAAGAGATAACGAGATAGCAAGAGTGGTGCAGATACTTTCAAGGCGGCAGAAGAACAATCCCTGCCTGATCGGTGAACCCGGTGTCGGCAAGACTGCCATTGCCGAGGGCATTGCTCAGAGGATAGTCGCGGGCGATGTTCCGTTCCGCATCAAGGATAAGGAGGTATACCTGCTTGACCTGACGGCACTTGTTGCAGGCACTCAGTTCAGAGGACAGTTTGAGAGCCGCTGTAAGGGGCTCGTTGAGGAGGTCAAGAAGGAGGGCAATGTTATCCTGTTTATCGACGAGGTGCATAATCTTGTCGGCGCAGGTGACAGCGAGGGCTCGATGAATGCAGCGAATATCCTCAAGCCCGCCCTCTCACGCGGCGAGGTACAGGTGATCGGCGCTACTACCTTCAAGGAGTACCGCAAATATATCGAGAAGGATTCTGCGCTTGAAAGGCGCTTCCAGCCCGTCACGGTGAATGAGCCGACGGTGGAGGACACCGTTGAGGTGCTGAAGGGTATAGCCAAGTATTATACCGCGCATCACAGAGTGAATGTCTCGGAGCACTGTCTGAGAATGTGTGCCGTGCTCTCGGAAAGATATATAAACGACAGGTTCCTGCCCGACAAGGCTATCGACCTGCTGGACGAGGCCTGCGCCGTTGCAAGCATCGGCAGCAAGGAGCTTGCCGATTACGACAGGCTCAACAAGGAGCTGAAGGAGCATAACGATAAGGTCGAGGAGCTTGAAGCGCAGGAAGAGCGCGATTATGAGACTATGGCTACAGAGCGTGCCGAGGTGATGCGGATACAGGAGCAGCTCAAAACTGTCGAGAGCAAGCTTGCAGATCTGCAGGTGACAGATGCCGATATATCGCAGGTCATCGAGATGTGGACGGGTATCCCCGCAAATAAGATCGTCGAGACACAGTACGAGAAGATCAGGGGCTTGAAGGACGCTATGAGCAAGCGTATCATCGGGCAGGATAAGGCGGTCGATAAGGTCGTAAAGGCGATCAAGCGCACAAGAGTGCAGCTTTCCAAGCGCAGGCGGCCTGCTTCGTTCATCTTCGTCGGCCCCACGGGTGTCGGCAAGACAGAGCTGGTAAAGGTGCTGGGCGAGGAGCTGTTCGATGCTACCGAGCCGATAATCAGGATAGATATGTCCGAATACATGGAGCGGCATTCGGTCTCCAAGCTGATAGGCTCGCCCCCGGGATATGTGGGCTTCGACGAGGCCGGCCAGCTTACCGAAAAGGTTCGCCGCAGACCGTATTCGGTGATATTGTTCGACGAGATCGAAAAGGCTCACCCCGATGTTATGAACATCATGCTGCAAATACTCGACGAGGGCAGACTGCGCGACTCGCAGGGGCGCAGCGTTTCCTTTGAGAACACAGTCATTGTGATGACCTCGAATGCAGGCTCGCAGCTCAAGGATTCGGGTGTCGGCTTCAACAAGACCGAGAACGAGATCTCTGAGGAAAAGGCGATGAAGGGTCTGCGCGACTTCCTGCGGCCCGAGTTTCTCGGACGTGTTGACGAGATAGTGGTGTTCGACCCGCTCACCGAGGAGGATTATGCGAAGATCGCAGGGCTCATGCTCGACGAGATCAAGCAGCCGCTTTCCGAAAACGGCATCTCGTTTGCATATGATGATAAGGCAACGGCGCTTATCGCAAGGAAGACCCACGGCGGCAAGCTCGGTGCCCGCGATATCAGGCACTATATCCGTGCTAATGTGGAGGATAAGGTCGCCGAAAAACTGATAGACGAGGGCGAGGGCAGCGTCAAGGCACTTGGCCTTACAGCCGAGAACGATGAGCTGAGGCTCGATATACTGTGATCTGAAATTTGAAAGGAAGATTAATATGACCTATAAGGAAGAATTCATAAAATTCATGGCAGACAGCGGTGTGCTGACCTTTGGCGATTTCACCCTTAAAAGCGGAAGAAAGGCACCCTATTTCATCAACTGCGGCAACTACAAGACAGGCGAGCAGCTTGCCAAGCTCGGCGGGTTCTATGCCGACTGCATAAAGGAGAACAACATTCCCGTTGAAACGCTCTTCGGGCCTGCTTACAAGGGTATACCGCTCGCAGTATCGGCGGTCGTAGCACTGTCGAACAAGTACGGCATCAATGTTTCCTACTGCTTTGACCGCAAGGAGGCCAAGGATCACGGCGAGGGCGGTATGTTCGTGGGCAAGACGCTGACTGACGGCGAGAAGGTAATAATCATTGACGATGTTATGACCTCGGGCAAGGCTCTGCGCGAGTCGCTCCCGAAGCTGAAAGGTGCTGCCGACGTGGATATCTCGGGAATGGTGATAACCGTTGACAGAATGGAGAAGTCCCTTACCTCAGAGCACTCGGCAGTCCAGGACGCATTCACCGAGTTCGGCATAAAGGTGTATTCCATCGTCACCATCAAGGACATTATCAAGGCAATAGAGGACGGGATCGTTGAGGGAAGGGAATACCTCGATGCGATGAAGAAGTATCTTGCCGATTACGGCGCGGATTATTGATAAGTGTAACTGATTTGTAGTAAAATGTAACTGACTTGTTCTTGAATTTCATGATTATATGAGTATAATAATAATTGTAGAACAGAAAGAAAGAACAAGAAAAGAGAACTGCTAAGGATTTCCTTAGCGCGTTTCATCCTCTCCAAAATTTTTACACAAGCAAGAAGGCAGCCAATAGGCTGTCTTTTTCGCGTTATGAGGTGTCTGTCGGATATGAACTCTAAACTACAGCAAAAAAGCCGCCCCGATCGGAGCGGCTTTCATTATCAGTCATTGTCGTGTGTTTTGTGATACTGCTTTTTCAGATAGTGGATATATGAATAGTGTATCACAAGAGTTGATATAATCAGTACAACACCGATTATCAGCAATACAGCGTGCAGCTTTATCAGATGATCGAGGGTCAGATCAAACAGTCCCGTGACTGATTTGTAAATATACTCGTTACGGATAAAGAATGCATCGAAGTAGTTTGTCGATTTAAGATACACTGCGGGTATCAGCCAGAAGCCCGAGGATACAGCCAGTATAAGACCTGCCCAATAGGGATAATCCCTCGGGTGGTGGCGGTCGAGAAACAGCATAAGAGCGACAAGTATCACTGCGATAGCAATAAACACAAAAGTGCCTATCTTGAAAATGCCCGAATGCTCGTGCAGCCATTCCGCGGGAGACTGCTTTGAGAGGGTATAGAGCATCATAACGTCAAAGCGGCTTTCGATCTGCTCCTTGGCGGTTTTGATCGTGTTGTTCAGCAGCTTGTGATATTCGTCATTCTTCTCGATATTGTTTTCCTCGGCGTGCTTCTCGATGTAATCCGTGATGCTCTTTTCTACCTTGGAATAATCGAAATTTATAGAGGGTGCAGGCGAGTTCTCGTCTGTGATATAATTTATTGACTCCTGCAGCAGCTTGAAGGAAGTCGTGTAAAGCTCCTCCTTGTCAAGAGGATCAGTGAAGACCTCTGCGGGAATACCCGTGGCATTTGAGAGCGACTTGAAATACTCAGCCAGCTCGTCATACATTGCATCGGTGACCTTTTTCTCGTTCATCGCGCGTGAATAGATATCGGTATCGAGCAGCGTTCCGTTGATGAAAATGCAGGCCTCAAACAGTATAACAGCAATGCTTACAAGCAGTGAAAGCAGGATCATTGGCTGGAAGTGGTAGAGCTTCTTCATTGCGGTACCTCGACCTCCTTCCACTCTCTCGATACAAGATCGCAGAGAACGCCGAGTCGCCATTCACTCATTCCGAGGTAGCCGTTGTTCCAGCAGGTATACATGGTCAGCCTGTCCTTGCCCTTTGTCGGCAGAACATAGGTGTAATCTGTCTCGTGGAACACAACGATATCACTTACGATATACGTCATCTTCACATAGCTCGTTTCAAGCGTTACGATATCACCGACCTTGACGGCAGGCAGCATATAGAAATAGGTGTGGTTATGGGCAGCCAGAACTACATTTCCGACCTTGCCTATATACACCGAACCGTTATACCAGCCAACGCCCATCTCAAGCAGGCTTTCGTCGGTGCCGCAGTATACGGGAAGATCCTTCATTCCTGCGTTTTCGATATTAAGCGTAGCATAGCGGTCGCCGTAATACGGATATATGAACGTGTGCTTTGTTACCTTTGTTTCTGTGCTGCTGCTGTTACTGTCATCGGAAGGCACAGGTTCCTCGATCTCAACCTCCTGGATATTCAGATCAAGGTCTTCATTCTGGAAGAAATTGACCTGTGAGTCACCGTTGGTCCTTGTGTTACTCTGATTGAATACGGTATCAAGATATGGTTTTACATTGGAATAGGGCTTCAACAGGATGAGCACGGTAACACCCATAATAAATCCTAACATCAAAAAAGGTGTGAGAACAAATGTTATTGTTCTCAGCACCTTATTCGACGTAGAATGTTTACGGTGATGAGCTCGTCCTGCTTTAGCAGACTTTCTCTCACTCATTTAATTCACTCCGTAGGGGATCAGTTCTCCTTGTTCTTCTTAGCAACAACTACGATGCCTGTACCAGCAAGAGCGATTGCCATTGCAGCCATGAAAGCAGCAGCAGTGTTGTTAGCCTCGCTACCTGTGTTGGAAACGGTCTTGTCAACCTTACCGGTCTCAGCAGCCTTGCTTGTGTCAGTCTTGCTGTCAGTGCCGCTTGTTGCAGGCTCAGCATCAAGTGTCCACAGAACATTGTAGCCCTTGTCAGCCTTCTCAAAGGTCAGGTTTACGCCAAACTGCTTAGCAGTATCCTTAGCCTTGGTCAGGATGCCCTGTCTCTCTTCCTCGGTCAGACCCTTGAACAGCTCAACCTTCTGATCCTCGGTAAGATCAGCAAGAGTACCCTCAGAGATGCGGCTCTTCAGAGTGTCACCAACAGAATTGATAGCCTCGATCATCTTGTTGAAGTCCTCTTCGCTGTAACGGCCTGCGTGAGAAGCAAAGAAGTTCTCAAGCTGCTGAACGTTATTAGCAGGAACTGCGTTATTCATTGCTGCTGTTACAACGTCCTTGTCTGTGGTAGCTGCTGCGGCGGAAAATGCCATTGTAGCAGCCATTGCAACTGATACTACAGCTGCGGATACGATTTTTGTGATCTTCATGATTATTTTCCTCCTGATTCACATTGTAGGTAGATTTAAAAATCTTACAAGCATATTATAGCACAGGGGTTTTCAAAAAGCAAGCATTTTTTATTCAGTATTTTTCATTTCGGCGATTTGCACAATGATAATTCAAACATATTGTATGTTTTGTTCACATTTAGCTTTGCGCCCATAAAGCAATACCAAATGCTGGAATAATATGTTTGCTTTTGTCAAAAGCCCGGTGCTGTCGGAACTCGCGGGATCATCATTTATCTTTGTTTTTCTTTGTTATGAAGCTGATGCCGAATACCGATGCAGCGGTCAATACTGCTGCGGCTGCGAATGCTGCGGTGCTGTCAGCGTCCGAGCCCGTCTGGGATATCGGCTTGTCTATAACCATTTTTGAAGGCTTTACATTAGTATTGGTGCCCGCCGCTGTATCTGCGGGAGCCTTGGACGTGTCTGCCTTCGACTCCGAAGCATCGGTTCCTGAATTATCGGTCGTGGCCGTTGCATCGTCAGCCCACTCAGTGGTATCGGTCTCGGGTATTGTATCATCAAGTGCAGGTCTGCCGCCTGTATTGGATATCGGTATATCGTAGAATGCATCTTCATAATCCCATGATATCTCTCTGTCCTGTCTCTCGCCTGTGATGACCGCAGTGACCTCTAACCAGGGGGTTTTGGTTATTGTGACACCTATACCCATGCTGTGTGCAAGATTCAGGAAGACGTTGTAAATGATCCTCTCCGATTCGCTCGATAAATGACCTTGAAGCTTCAGCTTTTCGTTCTCGGTGAGCTCGGCAGGTGTCTTGTTGTAGATCTCCTTTGCGAGCGGGATCGAGAATCTCTCTGCCCCTTCGTTCATGACCTCGATCATTTTCTCGCAGTCCTCGGTCGTAAAATACGAAGCGTTGGAGCTCAGAAAGTTATCGAGATTCTGAACATAGTAGCCTCTTATGCCCGCATCGCCCGCGGTTTTGACAACGGTTTCGATCTCTGCCTGAGTTGCAGCATCGGCACACACAGTCATTGAGACGGCAGCTATAACGGCTGCACAGGCGGTGCATATTGTTCTTTTCAGTTTCATTTGCTACCCTCCTCTCTTTCTCTTGTAGCTTGATTATACCACATTCAATGATAAAAGTCAATACGTTTGCGATAAAATATTTGCTTTATTTCAGCGGCCGCCGCACCGATCGTCTGTCAGGCACCTGCATATATATATAATAGTATAGTCGGATAAGGCAAATGTAAAATAAATGTGAACTGCAAAAAGAATACGTTTACAATCGTTTCTTAATCGTTTTCTGCTTTTTGGGGGGACTTGCAAAATTCGTAAAAATGTGTTTTAATATATTTACAGGGCTGCGCATTGCAAGGCAGCCTGTAAATGTGAAAACTTTTATATGAAAGGCGGAATCTATTATGAGCGTACAGATCATTAACGGTCAGTCGATCCCAAACATTCCCTGGCAGGACAAGCCCGAGGGCTGCAATGATGTAATCTGGAGATACAATGCAAACCCGATAATCCCCAGAAACCTGCTTCCGACATCAAATTCGATCTTTAACAGCGCCGTTGTTACATTTAACGGCAAGTTCGCAGGCGTTTTCCGTGTTGACGACAAGGTAAGAAACATGGAGCTTCACGCAGGCTTCTCCGATGACGGTATCCACTGGAATATCGATCCTGACCGCATCGTATTCGAGCAGGCAGACAAGGCTACAGAAGAGGTAAATCAGTGGGGCTACGGCTATGATCCCCGTGTTTGCTGGATAGAGGACAGATATTGGGTGACCTGGTGCAACGCCTACGGCTGGAAGCCTACCATCGGTGTCGGCTACACCTTCGATTTCAAGACCTTCTATCAGTGCGAGAATGCGTTCCTGCCCTTCAACAGAAACGGCGTTCTCTTCCCGAGAAAGATAAACGGCAAGTATGTAATGTTCAGCCGTCCCTCCGATTCGGGTCATACTCCGTTCGGTGATATGTATCTGTCGCAGTCGCCCGATATGAAGTACTGGGGCGAGCACAGACACGTTATGGGGCCCCTGAAGGCTTGGGAGAGCAAGAAGATAGGCGCAGGCCCGATCCCGATAGAGACATCTGAGGGCTGGCTGTGCTTCTATCACGGCGTGCTCGAGAGCTGCAACGGCTTCGTATACAGCTTCTCTGCCTGCATTCTTGACAAGGACGAGCCGTGGAAGGTCAAGTACCGCTGCGCAGAGTATCTGCTCAGCCCGCAGGAGATCTATGAGTGCGTTGGCGACGTTCAGAACGTTACCTTCCCCTGCGCAACTCTGGTCGATGCCGATACAGGCCGCATAGCTATCTATTACGGCTGCGCCGACACCTGCGTATCTATGGCGTTCACGACTGTTGATTCCGTTGTTGAATATGTAAAGAGCCATTCCTCTGTATGATAATGATGCATATATAATAGTATATACTATAAACAGCTGTAAAGCCCGAGAGTCCTGCTCTCGGGCTTTTTTTGAGATGCGGTCCGTTCAGAAATGCTCACGCAGCTTTTCAAGCGCTGCCTTTTCGATACGCGAGACGTATGACCGCGATATCCCGAGCCGAGCCGCCGCCTGGCGCTGAGTGAGACGCGGCTTGCCGTACAGCCCGTAGCGGAGCACCATTATCTCACGCTCCCGCTCGGACAGTCGGTCCTCGATGAGCTTATACAGCCGCGCCGAGTCAACATTGAGCTCGACCTCGTCGTCGATGCAGCCGCCGTCGGAGATGAGGTCGGAGAGGGTGAGGCTGTTGCCGTTTTTGTCAGTCTCGATAGGCTCATCGAAATGCACCTCGTTCGCAGTCTTTTTCAGTGTCCTGAAATGCATGAGTATCTCATTTTCGATACACCTCGATGCATAGGTCGCAAAGCGGCTGCCCTTTTCGTGATCGAAAGTGT
>CAMOFU010000054.1 GCA_946613705.1 uncultured Clostridia bacterium | reverse complement strand
AAATATTAACGATACCGAAAGGGAAAGGTGAAAATATGGCAGACACATATACATCAGCAAATATGCTCCCGAAGAAAAAGCTCATTGAGGACTGCAAGGGGAGCAGGGATACCGATATCGTGACCAGTCAGTTCAACAAGAAAAGGCTGTATCTCGTGGGCGAGATAGATCAGAAAATGGCGATGGACTTTGTCCTCGCAATGTCCGAGCTTTCAGACGAGCAGGCAGATGTGGATATCATAATAAACACCTGCGGCGGAGAGGTCTCTGCGGGACTGCTGATATACGATATCATACAGTCGTATAAGTACGGCATCACGATGTACTGCGCGGGGCTTGCCGCGAGCATGGGGGCAGTGATCTTTGCGGGCGGCAGAAAGGGCAGGCGCTTTATCCTCCCGCATTCAAAGGTGATGATACATGAGCCGCTGATCGCGGGCGGTATGGGCGGCTCGGCGACCACGATAGAGAAGACCGCCCAGAATATCCTCGAGACAAAAGATGTGCTCAACAAGATACTCGCTTACCATACGGGCAAGACGGTAGAGCAGATCAATGCAGCAACAGTGACCGACAACTATATGACCGCAGAGGAAGCGATCGGCTTCGGTATCTGCGACATGATAAGCAGTGTGGTTTAATACGGAAGGAGAAGATCATCATGGTAAAAGGAAATGTAAGATACAACATCGGCAAGGCGCATAACACAGAGAGCGGGATACTCCCGAACGGAGAGCTTTTCAGCCTCAACAGCATAAGGACAAGGCTCAACAACAATATGGCGGTGCTCGGGGCATCGGGGGCAGGCAAGACAAGGAGCGCCGTGATACCGAACCTGCTCGCTGCCTGCGGGAGCTATATCATCGCAGACCCCAAGGGCAGCCTCTACAGGAAGTACAGCGAATATATGATGAACAGCGGCTACAGGGTGAAGCTTATCGACCTGATACACCCCGAAAGGTCGGACAATTATAACCCCCTGTGCTACGTCAGGAACACCGACGGCGCGATGAAGCTCGCGCACCAGCTCGTATCGCTCGGCTACGACGGAAGGACTTCGGCGAACGACCCCTTTTGGGAAAAGGCGGCGGAGCTTCTGGTCTCGGCGATGATAGGGTACTTCATGGAGGGGGGAGGTGAGCTGGAATGCTCCCTCCACGGCATAGCCGAGCTGCTTGCAAAGATAGACCCGAACGTGTACGAGAATGATGACACCTGCGAGATAGACCATATTTTCAAGAACCACTCAAGAGAATACCGCTTCCGCACGGGAAACAGCAGCTGGGCAAGCGCTCAGTACAATAAGTTCAGGTCTACCGCGCCGCGCACCTTCGGGTGCGTTATCATCACTCTCCAGTCGATGATAAGTATGTTCGACACCGAGGGCATGAGAGCGATGACCTCGGGATACAGCACCATTGATCTGAAGGCGATAGGCAGGGAGAAGACGGTCGTGTTCCTCGGCATCAGCGATACCGACCGCTCGAAGGACACGATAGCAAACGTCTTCTACAGCCAGGCGATGAACGAGCTTTGCAGCTTCGCCGACGAGGAGTGCGAGGACAGCAGGCTCCCCGTTCCCGTGAGGTTCATTCTTGACGACTTCGGCACCAACTGCCGTATCTGCGGGTTTGAGAACATGATCTCGAATATCCGTTCAAGGGGCATATCGGCAATGCTGATACTCCAGTCCGAATCACAGCTCATACAGGGCTACGGCGACAGCAGCCACACCATTCTTGACAACTGTGACACGATCGTATACATGGGCGGCAATGATGTTGAGACTGCCCGCATGATCGCCGAACGCTCCAATCAGCCGCTGCACAGGGTCCTTGAAATGCCGCTCGGCACCAACTGGATATTCCGCAGGGGCTCACAGGCGAGGTTCTCCGATACGGTCGATCTTTCCGAGTATCACGTTCACAGCAGGTCACGCAGCTGCAATGCAGTGTAGGAAAAATATACGGATATCTGACCGAAGCCGATGTGTCGGCTTCGGTCCTTTTCGTGTCCCGCGCCGACTGTGTCAGCAGCCTTAGTGTAAAATAATCGTAGGCAAATCATGACTTGAAAAATGAAAATGAAAAACATATAAGTCTGCACCATTATACGATCCGGAGCGCGGCAAAGCCTGCCTCCCGCACAAAACAGGGCGCGACGGCATTGCGCGCCGCCGCTGCGGTCAGCAGCTGTTGTTGTTGACAGGGAGAGGATAATATTGTATAATGTTTACATCATATATTTGATCGTTTGTTTTGTGTTTTGTTAGCAAGACCGAAAAGGGAGGGAAAAGTCTATGCAGTACAGGAAGGATAAGAACGGTACGGAGCTCTCGATACTCGGCTACGGGTGCATGAGGTTCTCGAAAAAGGGCGGGAGAATAGATATCGCAAAAACGGAAAAGGAGCTGCTGCGCGCTTACAGGGCGGGTGTCAATTACTTCGACACCGCATACATCTATCCGGGCAGCGAGGCAGCGGTGGGCGAGATATTCGAGCGCAACAAGCTCCGCGACAAGGTCAAGATAGCTACCAAGCTGCCGCAGTATCTGATAAGCAGCCGAAAGCAGCTCGATAAGTATTTTGACGAGCAGCTGTCGCGGCTGCGCACCGATCATATCGACTATTACCTGATGCACCACCTTACCGATATCGCTATGTGGGAGAAGCTCAAAAAGGTGGGCATTACCGAATGGATCGCCGAGAAAAAGAAAAGCGGTCAGATACGCAATATAGGCTTTTCCTATCACGGGAACACCGATAATTTCCTGAAGATACTCAATGACTATGACTGGGATATCTGCCAGATACAGTACAACTATTTCGATGAGCGCTCGCAGGCGGGCGTGGACGGATTGAAGGCCGCCGCCGCAAAGGGCATACCCGTTGTGATAATGGAGCCGCTGCGCGGAGGAAAGCTCGTGAATATGCTGCCCGAGAGGGCAAGGACCATAATGGAGAAAAGCGGCCGCGGCTGGTCGCCCGCAGAGTGGAGCTTCCGCTGGCTGTTCAACCAGCCCGAGGTGACAGTCGTGCTTTCGGGCATGAACTCTGCCGCAATGGTGCGCGAAAACTGCCGCACCGCTTCAAATGCTGCGGCGGGGCAGCTCACAAAGAAGGACTTTGCGGTGCTCGCAGCCGTGACGAGGGCTATCCGCGCCAAGGAGAGAGTAGGCTGCACAGGCTGTCGGTACTGTATGCCGTGCCCGAGGGGTGTCGATATCCCGGGGGCGTTTCGGTGCTATAATGCGATGTTCACCGAGTCGAAAAGTCAGGGCAGGTTCCAGTATGCCCAGACCGTCGGTCTGACAAAGGAGCCCGCGTTTGCGACACAGTGCATAGGCTGCGGGAAATGTGAGCGTCACTGCCCGCAGAGCCTGCCGATCAGGGAAAAGCTGAAGGAGGCAGACAAGGCGCTGCGCCCGCTGCCGTATAAGCTCGGTATAGACCTTGCAAGGAGGTTCATGTTCAGAAAGACGAAGTAGCAGCGGGCTTGCAGGGAGGCGATGACCATGTTAGTAAGAAAATTTTTGCTCTGTCTGATATCGGCGGTGCTGATGCTGTGCGGCTGCTCGGTGAATACTGCGGAGAGCGCACCGAACGGCGGCGACCGCACCGAGCCGCTGCCCGATCAGCCCGCCGCAGAGGGCAGCAGGCTTACCGTTTACAGCTTCAAGGCGGGCAAGGCAGATGCTCACCTGATATATAATTCGCAGAGCGCTGTGCTGATAGACTGCGGCGAAAAGGGCTTCGGCAAGGAGATCACCGAGTGGCTCGATTCCAAGGGGATAAAGACCATCGACCTGCTCATCATCACCCATTTTGACAAGGACCATGTGGGCGGAGCGGCAAGGGTCATAAAGGATACCGAGGTAAAGCGTGTGATGCAGACAAATTATGTCAAGGACAGCAAGGAGTGTGAAAACTACTTCGAGGCGCTTGCCGAGAAGCAGCTCACTGCCGAGACTGTCCGTGAACGCACGAGCGTGTCTGTCGGCGGCAGCGAGTTCACCGTCTGCCCGCCGCTGAGGGAGTTCTATCAGGACTCGCCGAGCAACAACGCCTCGCTCATCACCACGGTGCGCTGCGGGAAATGCTCGCTGCTGTTCACGGGCGATGCCGAGGATGCACGCCTCGGGGAGTTCATGAACACCGAGGGCGGGCATTACGACTATGTGAAGATACCGTATCACGGACATTTTCAGCAGAGGCTCGCACCGTTCATCAAGATGTGTTCGCCTGCGGTCGCGGTGATAACGAGCTCCGATGAGGAGCAGGAGGACCCGCAGGTGATGAAGCTGCTTGCCGAGGAGGGAACGGCGGTCTACCTTACAAGGCAGGCACCCGTAACAGCCGAATGTGACGGCGAGCGGGTGACGGCTTTTTACGATGAGTGAATTAAATAATAAGGAGCGATACTTTGGAAACACCTAACAGCTATGAGCTCACGCTTGTGAGCAAGACCTACAGAAAGGCCATATGGTCGAAGTTCCTCAAGGGGATAAAGGACTATAAGCTCATCTCGGAGGGGGACAGGATCGCGGTGTGCATCTCGGGCGGCAAGGACTCGATGCTCATGGCGATGTGCATGAAGCGGCTTCAGCGCTACTCAAAATTCCCCTTTGAGGTGGTCTATCTTGTCATGGACCCCGGCTATAACCCTGCCAACCGCCGGAAGATCATAGACAATGCCGCAAGGCTGGAGATACCGATAAGGATATTCGACACACAGATATTCGGTGCCGTCGTGAACATCGAGCAGAACCCCTGCTACCTCTGTGCAAGGATGCGCCGCGGCTGGCTGTATAAGACCGCGCAGGACATGGGCTGCAACAAGATAGCCCTCGGGCACCATTTCGATGACGTTATCGAGACGATACTCATGGGTATGCTCTACGGCTCACAGGTGCAGACGATGATGCCCAAGCTGCACAGCGAGCACTTCGAGGGCATGGAGCTTATCCGTCCGCTCTATATGGTGCGGGAGGAGGATATAATAGGCTGGTCTAAACACAACGGGCTGGAGTTCATACAGTGCGCCTGCCGCTTTACCGACGAGTATACTCACAGCGGCGACGGGATAGGTGATTCAAAGCGGCAGGAGGTCAAGCTGCTGCTGAGAGAGCTGCGCCGAAAGACCCCCGCAGTGGACAAGAATATCTTCCGCAGTGTTGAAAATGTAAATTTGCAGACGATCATCTCTTACCACGACGGAGAGGAGTATCATCATTTCCTTGACAGATATGACGAGGGCAGGAGCGTGCGCGGTACCGTTGCGGACGGCAGCGGAGTTACCGACCTTGCAGAGAAAGGACGAAGGGTATGACAGCGGCGGATATTTTACAGCTTGCAGATGAGATCATCGGCGGTAGGAGGCTTGGCAGACAGGACGGGCTATCGTTCCTTGCCGACGGGGAGCTTTCGGCTCTCTGCGAGGGTGCCGACAGGATAAGGCGGGCGCTCTGCGGGGACAGAGCCGACCTGTGTACCATCGTCAACGGCAGGAGCGGCGGCTGCCCCGAGAACTGCCGCTACTGCGCACAGTCGGCGCATTACCGCACCCATGTGCAGCGATACGAGTTCCTTGATGCCGAGGCTCTGACCGAGGACTGTCTGAAAAATGAGGCTGAGGGCGTGCAGAGGTATTCGATCGTGACCGCAGGGCGCACGCTGACGGGCGAGGCATTTGAAAAGGCGCTCGCGGCTTACCGCATGATGAGCGGCAGGAGCAGGCTCATACTCTGCGCATCTCACGGCTTTATGACAGACGAGCAGCTGCGGCAGCTCAGGGAAGCGGGAGTGACCATGTATCACGAGAATATCGAGACCTCCCGCAGATACTTCCCGCAGGTCTGCACCACACATACCTATGACGACAAGCTCGACATGATCCGCCGCGCAAAGGCAGCGGGGCTGACGATCTGCTGCGGCGGTATAATCGGTATGGGCGAAACGGTGCAGGACAGGATAGACATGGCGCTTGACATAGCACAGCTGGGGGTCGAGTCGATACCGCTGAATGCGCTGATACCGATGAAGGGTACCCCGTTCGGAGAAATGCCGCCGATCACCGAGGACGAGATACTGCGGACGGTGGCGCTGTTCCGATTTATAGTTCCCGAGGCAGATGTCCGCCTTGCTGCGGGCAGGGGGCTGATGGAGCGGGGCGGCATAAAAGCCTTCCGCGCGGGAGCCAATTCTGCTGTTACGGGCAATATGCTCACAACGGGCGGCACGAGCATACGCGGTGATATCGAGATGCTTTCAGAGCTCGGGTTCACAGTGGGCGGCTGCTCGGAAGCTGAAAACGGGAGGACAGATCATGCTTGAAAGGTTTTCACGGACGGGGCTGCTTTTCGGCGAGGAGGGTATGAAAAGGCTCGCGGAGAGCCGCGTCGCGGTATTCGGCATAGGCGGAGTCGGCGGATATGCGGTCGAGGCGCTGGCAAGAAGCGGAATAGGCGCACTGGAGCTGATCGACAGCGATACCGTTGCGGTCACGAACCTTAACAGACAGATAATAGCTCTTGACAGCACTGTCGGTATGTATAAGGTCGATGCGGCGGCGGCGCGGGTGAAGGATATCTCGCCCGACACCGAGGTGACCGCCCGCAGATGCCTGTTCCTGCCCGAGACAGCGGATGAGTTCGACTTTACGCGCTATGACTATGTTATCGACGCTATCGACAACATCACGGGCAAGCTCGAGATAATCATGCGGTCGCAGGCGGCGGGAGTGCCTGTGATCTCCGCGATGGGTGCGGGCAATAAGCTTGACCCCACGCAGCTGCGGGCAGCGGATATCTACGAGACCTCGGTCTGTCCGCTGGCGAGGGTGATGCGCCGCGAGCTGAAGAAGCGCGGGGTAAAAAAGCTCAGGGTGGTCTATTCTGCCGAGCCGCCTGCCGTACACCCCGATGCCGACGAGCAGACGCACGCAGGCAGGAGCGTGCCCGCCTCGAATGCATTTGTACCGTCGGTGATGGGGCTGATAATTGCGGGAGAGGTAATAAAGGCGATCGCCGCAGGGCAGCCGAAGAACAAATAAAACAAGCACCGCCCCGAGAGCCTTTCTCAGACTCTCGGGGCGGTTTGGTATGTGTATCGTTTTTCAATTACCCGACGCAGATCAGCTGATGTGGAGCTCCTTCTTGTTGAACTCCTCGGGAGTAGTAAAGGTCGGCACTATCCTGTGAAGGGCAGCTACGGCCTCTGCCTCATTATCCTTGGCTGCGGATTTTTTCAGCATCTCAAGGTCAGCCACAAAGCTTTCCTCGTCTATCTTTATCTGCTGTCCGATGAAGATGAGCTTGTTCTGGGTGCTCTTGAGCCCCTCCTCCATCATGAGCAGCTCCTCCTTGATCTTCTCACCGGGGCGAAGACCCGTAAATACGATATCTATATCCTCATTAGGCACCTTGCCGTACATCTTTATAAGGTTCTCGGCAAGCGTTACGATCTTCACGGGCTGACCCATATCCAGCACGAATATCTCGCCGCCGTGTGCGATCGCAGCCGCCTCCATGACAAGGTTCACAGCCTCGGGTATCGTCATGAAGTAGCGGATTATCTCGGGGTGAGTAACGGTAACGGGGCCGCCGCGCTCGATCTGCTTCTTGAACAGCGGGATCACCGAGCCGTTGGAGCCGAGAACGTTTCCGAAGCGGGTCGTGACAAATTCCGTCCTTGTGTCTGCCTGCTGGGAGAGATACTGTATCACCATCTCGCAGCAGCGCTTTGAAGCGCCCATAACGTTGGTCGGGTTCACGGCCTTGTCCGTCGAGATCATAACAAACTTTTCCACTCCGTGATACTCTGCAAGAGTAGCAACGTTGAAGGTGCCGATGACGTTGTTCTTTATAGCCTCCATCGGGCTGACCTCCATCAGCGGGACGTGCTTGTGAGCCGCTGCGTGGAAAACTATCTGCGGCTTGTATTTGAGATATATCTGATTCATTCTGTGATAATCGCGCACAGATGCTATCAGCGTCACGAGGTCGAGCTTGCTGCCGTATTCCATGATAAGCTCCTGCTGGATCTCGTAAGCATTGTTCTCGTAGATATCCACAATGATGATCTGCTTCGGACCGAACTTGACGATCTGTCTCACCAGCTCCGAGCCGATAGAGCCGCCGCCGCCCGTGACCATGCAGACCTTGCCCGCAATGAAGGCCTTGATATCCTTATTGTCGAAGGTTATCGGGTCGCGCCCGAGAAGGTCCTCTATACGGATATCTCGCAGCTGACCGATAATAGGCTTGTTTTCCGAGAAGATCAGGTCGCCGATATACGGTATCACCTTCACGCCGACATTTGCGTTCTGGCAGATATCGAGTATCCTGCGCTTTTGGTCCTCGGGGCAGGAGGGGATAGCAAAGATTATCTGCTCCACCGCAAACTCCTTGACGAACCGCGGTATATCCTCCGTTCCGCCGACAACGGTAACGCCCCCGTCGAACTGCTTGCCGATCTTTGCGGGATCGTCGTCTATGACGCACACGGGGTCATACCTTGCCGAAGCATTCTTCTCCTTCAGCAGCTTGGCTCTTTTGATCTCGGTCATCATAAGAGCACAGGTCGTGCCCGCACCGACGATCATCGTGCGCTTGCCCTTATGTTTTTCGGCGGCAGTGGTGGACAGAGTTATGAACGCATTCTTGAACAGCAGCCTGAATAACAGAATGCCTATCACAGATATCACAACGTGCAGCAGAGTAAACAGCCCGTAAAACCTTTGCGTTATCAGATACAGCAGCGAATACCCGAGCAGGAACCCTGCCAGCGTGCCCACAAGGCAGAACAGGTAGTCCTTGCGGTTGAAATACCTCCACATCCTGCTGTAGAGCCCGCAGAAGGTCATTGCCGCCACGCAGAAGAATGCTCCTATCACCATGCACTCCACCACGACTCTTCTTCCGACAGGCTTATCTATCACGGAAAGGATAAAATTGGCAAACAGAGCCGATGCCACTATGATAAACACATCCGCAAATGCGAGCATCAGCTTTCTTTTATTGAAATTTTGCAAAAAAGACGGTGCGTTTTTCAAATGAATTAAACCCCTTATTTATAATTTCTAAACGATCGGTTCAAATGCTGACCGACAGATACAGGCTGCTGCGAGCCCGATCTGCCGATTTCGACTATTACATTATAGCGCAAAAAGTGCGGGCTGTCAACAAGATTCGGCGACTTTTTACAGTAAAATAGCGGAAAAGTGCCTTTATTTTCCAAATCAGCGCCTGCTTTCCGAACGTTTGTGCCTTTTCTTTTCGTCGTACATACGTTCATCGGCAAGCCTTATGCATTCATCGAGGCCGTCTGCCGAGGAAAAGCGAGTGCAGATGGAGCCGATGCTCACGAGCACCGTATACGGCGCCTTTGTGCGTCTTGTATGCTCGGAGAGCAGCTCGTTCACACGGCGCTCGTAGTCAGAGATATACTCATCATCGGTGTTCTCCGAGAGCACGATGAACTCATCTCCGCCGAAGCGCGAGCAGATATCCCCCTCGGAGGAGCATTTCACCAGCGATGATGCCAGTGCCTTTATCGCCTTGTCGCCCTCGTTGTGCCCGAAGGTATCGTTTATCGTTTTAAGATTATCCATATCCACCGAGAATACCACCGCGCTCGCATTCGTCTTGTTGAGCCTTCTTGTCAGCTTGGCAGCGGTCTTGTAGAAGCCGCGGCGGTTGAGCAGCCCCGTCATCGGATCGTGTATATGCATATCCGCAAGCTTCGCGTTGGCACGCTCTATCAGCATACGGTTTCGGAAGCTCTCGAGTATCTGATTGGTCAGCAGCACGAACCTTCTTGTGTTGCGGAAGATCGTCCGCTCAAGGTCCATGTGGAAGACCATATACCCGATCAGCTCCGCCTCGTAGTGCAGCGGGCAGAACATCATCGAATCGAATTCGTTCAGATCCTTGCCGAGCTCGGGGAGCAGCAGCTCGGTGTCGAACACCTTGTTGTCCAATGAGTGATCGACGGTATACATTATCAGCTGCATCTGCTTTGTGAATGCTCCGCCGAAGCGCCGCCTTGAACGCTTGTCCGAGAAATAGTCGATATCTATGCAGCACCAGGTCTGCGTATCGCAGTAATGATGCATCACCTCTGCCAGCTTGCTCACATCGCTGCACGCAAGCCCCCTTGCCAGATAGGTGAACATATAGCTCTCGTGTCCGTCGTCGCGGACGATCTCATTGTTGAGCTCCATGACCTTGTCGGCGATGATGTTCATGTTCACGGGCGAGCACCCGCAGGACTGCGAGATCCGAGGCTTATAGGGTATCGCCAGCACGGGCGGGCAGCTCTCGCCGTTTATCAGCCTTATCGCCGCACCCACAGCCGCCATGCCTGCCTCGTTTATATCCACGGCACAGGTGGTCAGGCGGGGAGTGTGGTATTTTTCGAGCTCTATGCCGTCAAAGCCGGTGACTATCATATCGTCGGGCACGCGGACTCCGTGCTCCTTGAGCACTCTGCACACCTCTATCGCCATCGCATCGTTCGCGCAGATAACGGCCTCGGGCAGCGGTATACCGCTCGTGAACCAGCTCTCTGCAAGCGCCCGCGTCGGACCGCTCCAGAAGTCTCCGTAGCCCAGCCGCCGCTCATCGAACTCCAGTCCCTCCTCGGCGAGGACCTTCCTGAACCTGTCTATCCGTTCCTCCGAGAAGCTGTTGCCCTTCATTCCCGCAACGAAATTGATCCTCCTGCACCCGTGCTCCGTGATGACGTGCCTTACCACGTTCTCAAAGCTGTCGCCGTAATTGAACAGCACGCTCACACAGCGCTCGGTCTGCCTGTCTATCGATACCACGGGAACACCGCGCTCGGCGGCACGGTCGATTATGCTTTCGGTGATGCTGTCGTCCTTTATGGATTCGGGCAGCACGATAACGGCATCGAGCATATCGTTGTCGATAAGGCTGTAGATGCCCGCCTCGCCCGCGGCAAAGGCATTCTTCTTATACATATCCGTAAAGGTGCTGAATATCAGGCTTTTGAGCCCCAGCGAAGAGGCGCTGCGCACGATCGAATATACAAGCTCGCTTACATTTTCCTGCTGTATACCCGCAGCGCAGATACCGAGCACCCTGAATTGTCTGTCGTTATAATTTATCATCTGCGGTCCGTCCCTCTGTTCTGCTATTTATCAGAAGCCGAGCTCCTCCCCTACGAGCACGACTTTCATACGTCCCTTGATGCGCTGATATGCGCTTACCGCATAGCTGCAGCATATCCTGCTCTCGCTCCTGCACCCCGACGGCATATCGCCGCCCGCCTTTACAGATACACACTCGCCAAGCTTGGCACAGGGCGTGTCTAAACCGAGCCTGTCCGCGTTCGGCGGAGCCGCCCAGCACTTAACGCGCTTTATCGCCTCGTCTATGTTCCTGACTATCTTGTTGCAGCCCACTACGAATATCACCGACTTGGGACCGTAGATGATCGCCGCCACACGGTTGCCGTTGCCGTCTACGTTGTAAAGCTCGCCGTTTTCGGTAACAGCATTTGCAGAGGTCAGGAATACGTCCGCTGTGAATGCCTGACGGTATATCGCCTCGACCTCGCTGCGGTCTGCTGCCTTTGAACGATCGAGAAAGTTGTATCTCCCGCTCGTCATCAGCTCCATCACACCGCTCTCTTTAAGTGTCTCGGAGCCGCCGCAGGTGATCGTGTCGTTTTCCTTCATAAGCCCCTCAACTATCCTGACCGCCTCGGCTCTGTCGCTTGCTATATATGCCTCAATGTTGTTCTTCCTCAGATTTTCGGCTGTGCGTTCGAGCTTCTTTTCAATGGTCCTTTTCATGATCTCATTCATGTGTTTTCCCTCCGTTCATATTTCCCGACCAAACATCATATACTCTATCGGGGATATAAATTACACCAATTATATGATAGCACAAAACCCCCTCATTCGTCAAGCAGATATTTATTAATACTCCGATTTTGCAATGTATCACTGCAAACGATAGTTTATCTTTACTGCCTGCGGGACTTGTTGGGGGAGACCCTTTTG
>CAMOFU010000053.1 GCA_946613705.1 uncultured Clostridia bacterium | reverse complement strand
AGCAGAACTAAAGTAAGCGTGCTAAGTTTGATTTATAAGCGAGAATAAGGGAAGTGAAAGATAATGGACGTTTTCTGGGGAGTTATTCAGGTCGCGGGAGGGCTTGCGTTTTTTCTGTTCGGTATGAATACTCTCAGCAACGGTCTTGAAAAGGCTTCGGGCGGGCTTATGGAAAAGGTGCTCGCCAAGATGTCGGGAAATATATTTGTCAGTGTGCTGTTCGGCGCTCTCGTAACTGCCGCAGTACAGTCCTCTACGGCTACCACTGTCATCGTGGTGGGTCTGTGCAATGCGGGACTGCTGAAGCTTCGCGGCGCGGTAGGTATCATAATGGGTGCGAATATCGGTACGACCATCACGGCACAGATATTAAGGCTTGCCAAGATAGATACCGCCTCAAACAGCAATTTCTTTATCTCGCTGCTTACACCCGTTAATTTCTCGGCGGTGCTGGCGCTCGTGGGTATACTTATCATCATGACTGCCAAGAAGAACAAGCAGAGGTATAAGGGTGAGATACTTCTCGGCATCGCTATACTTTTTACGGGTATGATAAATATGCAGACCGCCGTTGCTCCCCTTGCAGACTGGGACGGCTTCAAGAAAATATTCAATGCTCTTGAAAACCCGATCTTAGGCGTTATCACGGGAGCCATAGTTACTGTCCTTACACAAAGCTCTGCTGCAACCGTGGGTATCCTTCAGGCTATCTCGGGCGCAGGCACGGGTGCTATAACCTTCGCTTCCGCATTCCCGATAATCATGGGCACCAATATAGGTACCTGCTCCACCCCTCTGGTGTCAAGCATCAACTCTTCCAAAAACGCCAAGAGAGCCGCAATGCTCCACTTCTATTTCAATTTACTCGGCACGATAATCTTCCTGATAGCGATATATATAATTCAGTATACTATCGGCTGGCCGTTCTGGAGCAAGGAGTTTACTACGGGCGATATCGCCAACTTCCATACGATATTCAATGTTGTCGTGACGATGGTGTTCATACCCTTTGCGGGGGTGCTTGAAAAGCTGGTCTGTTTCACCGTGCGTGATAAGCCCGGAGACGAGGAGGAGGACAAGCTCTCCAAGGAGGATCTTCTCGACGAGCGTTTCCTGATGACACCGAATGTTGCACTTGCGCAGGCTACCGAGGCTGTAGTGCAGATGGGTATTTACGGTCAGAAAAACTTCGCCGCTGTAAGAAAGCTGTTCAATGACTTCGATCTCAAGGAGGTCGAGAAGATCAACGAACGGGAAGCGTCTATCGACCGTCTCGAGGACAGAATAGGGCAGTATTTGATAAAGCTCAACGATCAGAGCCTTAACGAGCATGAGAACCGCATGACAACGACCCTGCTGCATCTTATCTCGGAGTTCGAGCGTATCGGCGATTATACTATCAATATCATGGAGACGGCAGAAACGCTCTATGAGAACGAGGAGCATTTCAGCGACAGCGCCATGCACGAGCTTGAGGTCCTGTGCGATGCGATAGCCGAGATAATCAGGCTTGCGATCGAATCGACCAAGACCCTCGATATGAAGGTGCTCACCTCTGTCGAGCCGCTCGAGGAGGTCGTTGACAGACTGGTGGAGGAGCTCAAATCCGTTCACATCGAGCGCTCCAAGAGCGGAGAGTGCAATATCGAGACAGGTGTTCACTTCCTTGATATCCTCACTAATGTTGAACGTATCTCGGATCACTGCTCGAATATCGCAGTCTATCTGATCGCTGAGACAGATAATTACGATAACCTGAAAAAGCATGAGTACCTTGACAGGCTCCACAAGCACGGCCCCGCCGAGTATACACAGATGATCGAGGAATACTCGAGAACTTATTCACTTGAAAAAAACGTGAATTGACGGCACTGTCACCGCGTATACATAGTATCGGTGATGCTTTGTGATCGAATTATCGCTGAGGGGCTTCAGGCTCCGTGCGACGTTTTCGTTTTTTGCCGTTACAGGTCTCGCGGCCGCGTTCGACAGTGATGCGGGAAGACTGCTCTGTACGGTGCTGCTGTGCTCCCTCCTGCATGAGATGGGGCATATCGCGGCAATGTGCCTTTTCGGTTCTCCGCCCGAGTCGCTCACACTGTATGCGGGCGGGATGATGCTGCCTTTTCAGTCTTTGCGATGCTCAAAGGGCAGGGCAGCCGTGATACTGCTTGCAGGGGCGGCCGTTAATTATCTGGCAGCCGCCGTATGTATGGCTGTCGGGGCTCGGGAGGAGCTCGCAGCCGTGAATCTTGCACTCGGCTCGTTCAATCTGCTGCCGTTTCGTTATTTTGACGGCGGAAGACTGATCGAAGAGCTGCTCGGTCATGAGCCGCCGCTTATATTGCAGCTCGTGTCACTTCTGCCGCTTGTTCTGCTGGCTGCATACTCTCTTAGCTGCGGACAGCTGCCGATATCGCTTGCCGCAGCTTTATTGCTTATAGTTTCGGACAGGATAATAAATAACGGAGGATAGCTTTGAAAGAGATCAAGGATAAAATAGAACAGCTGCTGCTTAAAACTCAGAAGCCCGCCCGATATATCGGCGGTGAGCTCGGCAGTGTGGTAAAGGATAAAAGCAAGGTCGATGTCAGATTCGCCTTCTGCTTCCCCGATGTCTACGACGTTGGTATGTCCCATCTCGGCATGAAGATACTTTACGGACTGAAAAATGCAGTGCCGAATTACTGGTGCGAGCGGGTATTCATGCCCGAGAAAGACTTTGAAGCGCTTATGCGCAGGAACGGTATCCCGCTTTATGCACTCGAAAGCCTTGACCCGATCAGGGATTTTGACTTTATCGGATTCACACTGCAATACGAGCTCTCTTATACCAACGTTCTTGAAATGCTCGACCTTGCAGGGCTTCCCGTTTATGCAAGGGACAGAAAGGAGCTCACTCCGATCGTAGTCGGCGGCGGACCGTGTGTCTGTAATCCCGAGCCGATCGCTGCATTCTTTGACCTGTTCATTCTCGGCGAGGGCGAGGAGGTCAACCTTGAGCTGATGCGGCTGTATGAAAAAATGAAGCCCGAGCATCCGACTAAGGAAGAGTTCCTGCGCGAAGCAGCTAAGATCGAGGGCATCTATGTTCCTCGGTTCTATGATGTGGATTATAACGAGGACGGCACTGTAGCCTCGATAACTCCGAATGTTCCCGAGGCAAAGCCTAAGATAACAAAGCGCGTTATCCCCGACTTTGACCACGCATATTACCCCGACAGCTTTGTCGTTCCGTTCACGGGAATAGTCCACGACAGGGTAGTGGTAGAGGTGCTGCGCGGCTGTATAAGAGGCTGCCGCTTCTGTCAGGCGGGATTCATCTACAGACCGTTCCGCGAGAAGAAGATAGATACAATAGAGCGCGAAACAAAATCGCTCTGCGAGCAGACAGGCTACGAGGAGGTCTCACTTTCGTCCCTCTCCACCAGCGACCATACGGGGATAACCGAGCTGCTTACCAAGCTTTCGGATTATACCGACGGAGAGAATATCAACCTCTCGCTCCCGTCACTGCGTATCGACACGATGAGCAAGGAGATCGTAGACCGTATCGCAGCGGTGCGCAAGAGCGGGCTTACATTCGCTCCCGAAGCAGGCACACAGCGCCTGCGCGATGTTATCAACAAGAACATAACCGAGGACGAGATAATCCGTACCTGCCGCCTTGCCTTTTCGGAGGGCTACCAGACGGTGAAGCTCTATTTTATGCTCGGTCTGCCCGATGAGACTGACGAGGATATCAAGGGGATCGCCGACCTTGCTCAGAAAGTGGTCGATCTTTACTATGAGATCCCGAAGGAGCAGCGCGGAAAGAGCGTTCAGGTGTCTGTGTCGGCATCGACCTTCGTGCCAAAGCCTTTTACGCCGTTTGAGTTCGAGCCGCAGGCACTTCCCGAGGAGATCAAGCGCAAACAGGGCTTCCTGCTCGATAATATCAGATCTAAGAAGATAAGGATCAGCTATCATCAGATGAATGTCTCGGTGCTGGAGGGGATACTCGCACGCGGCGACAGACGGCTCGCAGATGCGATATACTGCGCTTGGCGCAAGGGCTGTACCCTTGACAGCTGGGACGAGCATTTCCGATTTGATCTGTGGCAGGAGGCATTTGCGGAATGCGGCACGGATACTCGGTTCTATGCCAACCGCAGGCGCAGCTATGACGAGATAATGCCGTGGTCGCACCTTGATTATATGATCTCGCGCAGCTTTCTTATCCGCGAGAATAAAAAGGCTCACGAGGCAGTTACCACCCGCAACTGTGCAGAGGGCTGCTCGGGCTGCGGAGTCAAAAAGGAATGCGGGGGTGTTTACTGTGGCTGATATGCTCCTGCCGAAAAATCAGGCGCTGCGCCTTACAAGATATGAGTATCGGCTCGTGTTTGAAAAGAAGGGGCGTGCGCGTTATATCTCGCATCTTGATCTGATGAGAGCCTTTCAGCGTGTGTTCAAACGTGCAGGGATACCGCTGTGGTATACGCAGGGGTTCAACCCTCATGCGTATCTGATGTTCCCGCTTGCACTCTCGCTCGGGATAGATTCAAGCGTCGAGCCGCTTGATATCGCTCTGATAGAGGAGCTGACATTTGACGATCTGAAGGACCGCGTTAATGCACATATGCCCGAGGGACTGCGTATTGTCTCGGTCGGGAAGCCCGTGATGAAGCATACAGAGATCGCTGCCGCAGAGTATTCCGTCAGGCTCTCTGCCGCACTCGGTGCAGAGGGCACCGCCAAGGCATTTGCGGATTTTCTTGCACAGGACAGGATAGAGGTAGAGAAGCGTACCAAAAAGAAGGGCATAAACCTTGTTGATATAAAGCCGCACATCACCCTCGTTTCTCTCGGGCATGATGATGAGGCTGCATTGCTCGGGCTGAGACTTCCTGCGGGAAATGAGTTCAACCTGAATACCAATGTCGTTTTTGATGCGTTTGAAAAGTTCATTGGTGTGGAAATAGATACTATTTATACAACACGCACAAAAATCCTTACTAAATCAGGCGAAAATTTTATATAGTATCTGCTTGAAATATTTGGGCTGATATGGTATAATATTTAAGCATTTGAATTACCGTCGGTGAAGGCTCCGTTCTTATCCGACGAGAGTTAATGCTGATCCCCGTGGTCATCGGGACGACATTAAAGCGGATAGTCCTCTGGCTTTGCAGTAGTATGGTACTGCGATAAAGCGTATGAATATCTGAAAACAAACAGGAGGAATTTAAAGTGGACGCTTTAAAACTGATCTCACAGTCAAGCATGAAGGAAAACGCACCCGTTGTAAATGTCGGTGATACCGTTAAGGTTCACGTCAGGATCGCAGAGGGTGACAAGTCGAGGATCCAGATCTTCGAGGGCACTGTTATCGCCAAGAAGCACGGCGGTATCCACGAGACCTTTACCGTTCGTCGTGTAGCTCACGGCTGCGGAATCGAGAGAGTCTTCCCCGTACACTCGCCTGTAGTTGAGAAGGTAGAGCTTGTAAGAAGCGGTAAGGTTCGCCGCGCTAAGCTGTACTATCTGCGCAAGAGAGTCGGCAAGGCTGCTAAGGTCAAGGAGCTCGTTAAGTAAGCTTGCGGTCAAAGGACATCGTTTTGAACGGTGTCCTTTTTGCTTTTTAGTGATTTAGACAAAAAAATATGTCTCGAATTGTGTATTTTTTCATTTCAGCACTTGAAATCTGTGCATAAGTTTGATATAATAGAGAGGTATAGATATTCTGAAATCGAGGTAATTGCTATGAGCGAAGAAATAAAGACCGTGGATACAGCTGCCGAGATCGACAAGCCTTCACTTGTTGATGAGCTGCTTGACTGGGCTGAGGCTTTCATTATTGCGATTTTTGCAGTGATACTCGTGTTCATATTTTTCTTCCGTATCGTTGAGGTGTCGGGTCCTTCGATGAATCCTACCCTGACGGACGGCGACAGACTGATACTTACTCACCTGAACTATACCCCCGAGCGCGGCGATATCATCGTCTGCAACTCGAAGGGGCTCAATAAGTGCATTATCAAGCGCTGCATCGGTGTCGCGGGTGATAAGGTCGTCATCGACTATAACAACAATTCCGTTACCGTGAACGGCGAGAAGCTGGACGAGACTTATCTCGGCGAGGCTATGATGGGCGGGCTTATGGTGTTTGACCGTTCCTATATGACCGAGGATAATGTTTACAGCTATGAGGTGCCCGAGGGGACGGTCTTTGCTCTCGGCGACAACAGGAACCATTCGACAGACAGCAGATCCTCCTATGTCGGCTTCGTTCCGCTGGAGGATATTCTGGGGAAGGCATTTTTCAGGTTCCTGCCGTTCAAGAACTTCGGCTCTGTCAGCTGAATGAAGACCGCCAAAGCTTCTTCGGTGACCGACGAGCTCCTTGATATTGCCGAGTCGGTCGTTATCGCCGTGTTTGCGTTTATTTGTATATTTACGTTCCTGCTGAATAATGTTACCGTTGTAGGCGAGAGCATGGAGAAGACGCTTTTTAACGGCGACGGACTGATAAGCCTGAAATTTATGTACACCCCCGAACGGGGAGATATAGTCGTTATCAATTCCGAAAATATGCATGAGGTCATAATCAAGCGTATCATCGGAACACCGAATGACAAGGTCGAGATAGATTATAAGGAAAGTGCCGTGTATGTAAACGGTGAAAAGCTTAGTGAGCCCTATGTCAGCGGCACGATGACAGAGCGCAGTGCTTTTGCCGATGTTTTCTTTGAGGCCGCGAGCGGGAGATATGTTTATAACGTTCCGTTCGGCAAATATCTTGTCCTCGGTGATAACAGAGATCATTCCACCGACGGCAGGATCTTCGGGTTCGTAACGAGAGATGAGATACTTGGAAAGGCGGTATTCAGATACCGCTCGGAAAAAGGCACGTTCGGTGCCGTAGAATGATGATAAGACAGAACAAAGCGAAAGGCGGTGATCCCGATGAGCAGGGAAGCGAGCATTCAGTGGTTCCCGGGGCATATGGCGAAGACAAGAAGGATAATGCAGTCAAATCTGAAGCTTGTCGATGTCGTCGTTGAGATCACCGATGCAAGGATACCGTATTCGAGCCGAAATCCCGAAATGGACAGGCTCGTGGGCTCCAAGCCGAGGCTGCTGCTGCTCAACAAGGCGGATTCCGCCGACGAGACAGTCACCTCGATGTGGCTCGACTATTACAAGAGGAACGGTATCACCGCGATCGCGACCGATTGCAGGAGCGGCAAGAATGTAAATAGGTTTCAGGCTGCTCTGAAGGAGCTGATGAAGGATAAGCTCGCTCAGTGGGAGGCTCACGGAATGACGGGCAGACCGATCAGACTGATGATCGTCGGCATACCGAATGTGGGCAAGAGCTCGTTCATCAACCGCCTTGCAGGTGCAAAGCGCGCAAAGGTCGAGGACCGTCCGGGTGTAACACGGGGAAAGCAGTGGGTCACTCTGGAGGACGATCTCGAGCTGCTGGATATGCCGGGGGTGCTGTGGCCTAAGTTTGAGGATAAGCGCGTCGGGGAGATGCTGGCGTTCACGGGGGCTGTAAAGGATAATATCATGGATATGGAGTACCTTGCCTGCCGTTTTCTCGAATTTATGAATGCCGAGTATCCCGAGCTGATAACCGATCGCTATGGGATCGAGACTGATGATATACCCGAAAATGACGATGATACTATCGGCTGCGTTCAGGGCTTTGAGATACTCGAACGCATCGGCAGGAAGCGCGGCTTTCTTATCTCGGGCGGAGAGATCAATACCGAACGGGCAGCCATCACTGTTATGGATGAGTTCCGCAGCGGCAAGCTCGGAAGACTGTCGCTCGAAAGACCAAGGTGAACTGATATGACACTTTTTGAATATGATAATACCTACAGGGACAGATATAAGCTCATCTGCGGAGTCGATGAAGCGGGCAGAGGCCCTCTCGCCGGAGATGTTTATGCTGCTGCTGTCGTTTTCCCCGAGGGCGTTGTCATCGACGGTATCAACGACAGTAAAAAGCTTTCGGAGAAAAAGAGAGAGCTGCTGTTCGATGAGATAAAGGATAAGGCGCTTGCGTGGTGTATCGCTTCGGCATCGGTCGGGGAGATAGAGCAGCTGAATATTCTTGAAGCCGCAAAGCTTGCGATGCAGCGTGCTGTCGGCGGGCTCGACGTTAAGCCCGATATCGTGCTGGTGGACGGCAATCAGCCGCCCGAGTTCGATACAGAATGTCAGGCTATAGTAAAGGGCGACGGCACAAGTCAGGCTATCGCTGCGGCATCTGTGCTTGCCAAGGTCGCAAGGGACAGGTATATGAAGGAGCTTGCAGTGAAGTACCCCGATTGGCAGTTTGAAAAGCACAAGGGCTACGGTACCAAGCTGCATTATCAGATGATAGATCGGTTCGGTGAGAGCCCTGTTCACAGACCGAGCTTTTTGAAAAAGTATTATGCCAAGAAGGGTCACGGCAATGCCGAATAAGCGCGAGATAGGCAGTGCGGGCGAGGACGCGGTATGTGATTTTCTGATAAAGAACGGTTATGCTATCCGTGACCGCAATTTCACAGTCCGCGGCGGAGAGATCGACATTGTTGCCGAAAAGAACGGTGTGATAGCCTTCGTTGAGGTCAAGCTCAGACGCGAGGGCGCGCTCGTTTCGGGCGAGGAAGCGGTGACATCAGCTAAGAAAAGGCATCTGATCTATGCTGCGGAAAGGTATTTGCTGCAGCTCGGCGAGGATAAATGCAGCCGCTTTGATGTGGCGGCAGTGGAAGTCAAACGTAACGGCAGGCTGAGTCTTAAATACTATGTCTCGGCCTTCGATGCAAGTAAGTAAGCGGTCATTGTGCCGTGATATAAGGAAAGGTGAATGAATATGTACTACAAAAGCACAAGAAACAGTTCTGTGAATGTTACCTCTGCTCAGGCTATCGCTCAGGGCATCTCCAGGGACGGCGGGCTCTTTGTTCCCTCCGAGATCCCCGCGATCTCTCTCGACGATATCAAAAAACTCGGTAAGATGACATATGCAGAGAGAGCGTTTTTTGTTTTCTCGAAGTTCCTGACGGACTTTACCGACAGCGAGATACATTACTGCGTTGATAACGCTTATAATGACAAGAACTTTGACTCCGACAATATCGCGGAGCTTGCTCACCTGTTCAGCGGCACATATATGCTCGAGCTGTGGCACGGCCCTACCTGCGCATTCAAGGATATGGCTCTGCAAATACTTCCTTATCTGCTGACGACCTCGGCCAAAAAGCTTGACCTCGGCAAGAAGATCGTTATTCTCGTTGCTACCTCGGGCGATACGGGCAAGGCTGCCCTCGAGGGCTTCAAGGACGTTCCCGATACCGAGATACTTGTGTTCTATCCCGATGACGGTGTGTCTGCCATGCAGAAGAAGCAGATGACCACTCAGGAGGGCGCAAACGTAGGCGTATGCGCTATCAAAGGCAACTTTGACGATGCTCAGAACGGTGTAAAGGCTATCTTTACCAATGCAGAGATCGCAGACACTCTTGCCGAGAACGGTATGCAGTTCAGCTCCGCCAATTCTATCAACTGGGGCCGTCTTGCACCTCAGATCATTTACTATGTATCGACCTATGCTCAGCTCGTTGAGGATAAGGCTGTTGACCTCGGCGAACCGATCAATATCGTAGTTCCGACAGGCAACTTCGGAAATATACTCGCAGGCTACTATGCAAAGAAGATGGGCGTGCCTGTCAATAAGCTCATCTGTGCTTCAAATGCCAACAACGTTCTCACCGATTTCATCAATACGGGCGTGTATGACAGGAACAGACAGTTCTATACGACGATCTCTCCCTCGATGGATATACTCATCTCCTCCAACCTTGAAAGGCTGCTTTATCACCTCTGCGGCGAGAATGATGCAACTATCCGCGACTGGTTCGGCAAGCTTGCAAGCGAGGGAAGATATGAGGTGACCGATGATGTGAAAAAGATCCTCGGTGATGAGTTCTATGCGGGCTGCTGCGACGATGCTCAGACAAAGGCGTGCATCAAGGGCATTTATGATAAGTATTCCTATACCTGCGATACGCATACTGCCGTCGCTGTAAAGGTGTATCAGGATTATAAGGAGAAAACGGGTGACGATACCGTGACCGTTATCGCGTCCACAGCAAGCCCCTATAAGTTCTCGGGCTCTGTGCTTTCGGCTATCGGAGCCGATACCGATGCAGATGAGTTCGCACTGGTGGATAAGCTGGCAGATGCCTCCAAGCTGCCGATACCCGCTTCGCTTGCGGCACTGAAGGACAAGGAGATACGCTTCAGCGAGACGATCGACAAGAATGACATGAAGGGCTATGTGTTCAGGGCTCTCGGCATAAAGGAATGATCTGAATAAAAAAGCTGCGCCTGCGGGAAGCTCCACAGGCGCTTTTCTTGATAAGAGATCACTGCTCCTTGGCCTTGAACGTCCTGCACAGTGTTTCGTCGGGGCAGTCGGGACATGAGCAGGTGCTGCACACGCTTATACCGCTCGCACTGCATTCGCTGCCGTTCACATTGTGAGCACAGCTCGTTACATCGCATTTTACAGAGTTCAGTGTTTTCTTGGACATGGCATTCAGTCCCCTTTCGTTTTTATGTTTTTATTATTCCCCTTTGTGCCGATATTATTCGGCAAAGGCAGAAGGAGCATCTGATGAGTTTATTTGTTATCGCCGACCTTCATCTCCCTCTTTCGGTCAATAAGCCGATGGATATATTCGGCGGCTGGGAGGATTATGTCGAAAGGCTCGAATATAACTGGAAACGCAGGATAACCGCCGAGGATACCGTGGTGCTTCCGGGAGATATATCATGGTCAATGTCGATCAGCGAAAGCTATAACGATATGAGGTTCATAAACGATCTTCCCGGTAGGAAAATAATCTCAAAGGGCAATCACGATTACTGGTGGGATACCGCTGCCAAAATGAACCGTTTTTTTACCGAAAACGGATTCACCACTTTGAATATTCTGCATAATAATTGCTATGAGTATGAGGACATCGGTATCTGCGGCACCCGCGGCTGGATAAATGAGACAGGCAAGCCCGAGGATTCAAAGGTGATCGCAAGAGAAGCCATGCGCCTTGAAATGTCTGTCAGCGAGGCGGAAAAGAAAGGACTGCGGCCTGTCGTGTTCCTTCATTATCCGCCCGTGTTTGCAGACGATGTCAACGGCGCTATATTCGATGTTCTGCTCAGGCACCGAATAAAGCTGTGCTTCTATGGGCATCTTCACGGTAAAAGAGCTCATTCAAATGCTGTAACGGGGAGCTATAACGGTGTGGAACTGCGGCTTATATCTGCTGATTATCTCCAATTTGACCCACTGGATATTACCAAAATTGTGCAAAGTGACGAATTGTAAAAAACACTTGAAATGTGTATCAGATTGTGGTATAATTATTTGGATAGATTTTATTCCCTGTGTATTATTTGCATTATGCAGGCATATTATAACTGGAGGAATTGAAAATGAGTTTGAAGTCAACCAATAAGGTAGAGACCAATAAGTGTGAGCTCGAAATAGAGATCGCTCCCGAGGTCTTTGAGCAGGCAGTTCAGCAGGCATATCTCAAAAACAGAAAAAAGATCCAGCTCCCCGGTTTCAGAAAGGGCAAGGCTCCCAGAAAGCTGATCGAGAAGGAGTACGGCGAGGGATTTTTCTATGAGGACGCTGTGAACCTTATCTATGCCGATGAGGTCGATGCTGCCGTGAAGGAGGCTGCTCTGGAGCTCGTGGCAAGACCCGATGTTGAGGTAACTGCCGTCAGCAAGGAAGAGGGCGTTAAGATGAAGGTCACCTGCATCACCAAGCCCGAGGTAGAGGTATCCGATTATAAGGGCATCGAGGTAGAGAAGACCGTTAAGCCCGTAGAGGACGAGGATATCGAAAAGGAGCTCAAAAAGCTTCAGGAGAAGAACGTAAGGATCGTTACCGTTGATGACAGAGCCTGCGAGACGGGCGATACAGTAACTATCGACTTTGAGGGCTTCAAGGACGGCGTTGCATTTGACGGCGGCAAGGCTGAGG
>CAMOFU010000052.1 GCA_946613705.1 uncultured Clostridia bacterium | reverse complement strand
CAAGATCACCGCACCGTTCGATCTTGTGATCGCCGAGGCGATACTCGGGCAGCAGAGCAGCTATTCGGGCTGGTGAACAGATCTCAGCCGTTTTGCCGCCGTCAGCAGGAAGCGGCGGGGGCGGTACAGATACAGCGGTCGGCGGAACAGCAGGAAGCGCATGAGGTCGTCCACGACCATGCCGAGAGCGGAGAGCAGGAGCCAGCACAGGGTATAGGTCGGGCAGATGACACCGTCGAAGTTCAGTGCCTGGCCGCTGTAGCTCCAGATATGCATTTGCAGGCGGACGTTGAGTATCTCGCCCGCAAGGAGCTCGCAGGCTGTGATGAAGGCGGTCGATATGACGATCAGCCGCAGCGCCGAGCCGCCCTCGCGGCGGTCGTCGCCGAGCAGGTGTATCACGACCATTGACAGTCCGCCGAGGACAGCCATTGAGATATGCGAATAGCCGCGCTCTATCACCTCGATGCTGCCGTAGGCGAGCGCACCTGTGCAGAACACGGCATACAGTTCAAGAAAGCATAAGAATTTTTTCAAGCAAAGACCCCCCGACCGAACACTACTTATATTGTGTTCGGTCGGGGGGTCTTTTAATCACCGTGAGGGGATCATTTTTTGTGGGCTTCGAGCAGAGCCTCTATCTTCTTATGGGGATCGAGTATCTTGGAGATGGACATATCGTGGTTGAGAGACTCGATGAAATAGGCTATGTACTTGGCGCAGTCTACCTCGTGGAACCAGGGGCGCTGCAGCAGCTCGGGAGTGCGGTAGGTGAGGTTGGTGCCGAATACGCCGTCGATGATACCGTCGGCATAAGCCTTGTCGAACGAATCGAGGCCGTTGGTGAAGATAGCGTAGGTGGCATAGGCGAAGATCCTCTTTGCGTTGCGCTTTTTGAGCTCAACTGCGATATCGAGCATCGACTCGCCCGAGGAGATGATATCGTCGGCAATGAACACGTCCTTGCCTGTTACGTCGTTGCCGAGGTATTCGTGGGCAACGATAGGGTTGCGGCCGTTGACGATTACGGAATAATCGCGCCTCTTATAAAACATACCGAGGTCTACGCCGAGGACGGCGGCATAGTACATATTCCTGTTGATAGCGCCCTCGTCGGGGGAGACGATCATGAAATGCTCCTTATCGGTATTGAGGTCTTCGATGCTGCGGAACATTGCCTTGAGCACCTGATAGGAGGGGATTATATTATCGAAGCCCATCAGCGGGATAGCGTTCTGCACGCGGGGGTCGTGAGCATCGAAGGTGACGATGTTCTCTACTCCCATAGCCTCGAGCTCCTGGAGAGCGACCGCGCAGTCGAGCGATTCGCGGTAGCTTCTTCTGTGCTGTCTGCCGCCGTAGAGCGAGGGCATGATAACATTTATTCTGTATGCCTTGCCGCTTGCGGCCTGGATTATTCTTTTAAGATCCTGAAAATGATCGTCGGGAGACATGGCGTTTTCCTTGCCGTAGTAATTGTAGGTGCAGCTGTAGTTGCCGCAGTCCACAAGAATGAACAGGTCATAGCCGCGGATAGTGGACTTGATGAGCCCCTTGCCGTCGCCCGAAGAGAATCTGGGGCAGTCCGTGTCGATAAGGTATGTGTCCTTCTTCTCGCCGTGTTCGCTGTTGAATCTTACCAGATAGCTGTCGATCTTGCTGCCGAGCTCTCTGATACCGTTCATAGCGATAACGCCCAGCGGAGCGACTACCTTCTTATTGCCGAAAATATCTGCCTGCTTGTTTGAAATATCCATACCGCACCCTCCATAAATTTATTTATGGCCTTGCCTCGCCTGACATCAAAAGCCATAATATATTTTGATTATACAATATTTTTTTATTCTTGACAATACTGTTTACCGTTTTTTTTAGATATTTTATACTTTTTCACAAATTTTATCTTTTTGGGGCGGATTTTTTTAGATGCTTGACTTGCGGCAAATATTGACAGCTGTGCAGAAAGAGGGCGGTATGCGGATTTTTTGATAAAAGCACTTGCGTTTTCGGAGGAAATGGTATATAATAAAATAGATTGAGTATGCGCCGCTGAGGGGGCATACATCTGCATGATAAGGAGCGGATATAATGTCTAAGATACAAAGATATTTCAATATGCTGAAAAACAAGAGGATAGCGTTTATCGGGACGGGTGTGAGCCACAATGAGCTGATAAGGCTTTTCCTCTCGAAGAACCTGAATGTTGTGATCTGTGACAGGAAGGACGAGGAGCACTTCGATCAGGCGCTGTATGAGGACTTTCTCTCGCGCGGGGCGGATTTTGCGCTGGGCGAGGGCTATCTTGACGAGATAATGAACTGCGATATAGTTTTCCGCACGCCCGGGATGTATTACAACAACGAGAAGCTCACCGAGGCGAGGAAGAGGGGAGTTGTTATAACCTCAGAGATGGAGACGTTCTTTGATCTCTGTCCGTGCAGGACTTACGGGATCACGGGCTCGGACGGAAAGACGACGACCACTACTCTTGTGAGCGAGTTCCTCAAGGCAGAGGGGAAGAGGGTGCATCTGGGCGGAAACATCGGCAGGGCTCTGCTGCCGCTGGTGGAGACTATCTCCGAGAGCGATGCAGCGGTCGTGGAGCTTTCGAGCTTTCAGCTGATCTCTATGAGAGAATCGCCCGATGTTGCGGGTATCACGAATATCCGTCCGAATCATCTGAACGTTCACAAGGATATGCAGGAATACATTGATGCCAAGTGCAATCTGATAAACCATCAGAACGCATACTCGCGGACGGTGCTGAGCCTTGACGATGAGACGACGAGGGGGCTCTCGCCGTATGTGAGGGGAGAGCTTGCATATTTCAGCATAAGAGAGAAGCCCGAGAACGGTTCCTTCCTGCGGGAGGACGGAATGCTGTGCTACAACGAGCGCGGCAGGGTGACGGAATATGTACACATGAAGGATATAAAGATCCCCGGTATGCACAACGTTGAGGACTATCTGACCGCGATAGCTATGACCTACGGCGAGGTGGAGCCCGAGACTGTTGCCAAAATTGCCCGCGAGTTCGGCGGAGTTGAGCACAGGATAGAATTCGTGCGGGAGCTGGACGGGGTGAAATACTACAACAACTCGATCGCATCGAGCCCGACGAGGGTGCTTGCCTGTCTTGCGGCATTCGATCAGAAGCAGATACTGATACAGGGCGGCTCTGACAAGGGGATATCCTTTGAGCCGATGGCGGACGAGATCTGCCGCAAGGCGAAGGTGCTGATACTGATGGGCGAGACTGCGCAGAAGATAGAGGACGCTGTGAGAGCATCGGAGCTGTTCGGCGGGAGCGGGCTGCGGATAGTGAGGGTGAAGAACATGGAGGAGGCTGTACGCGCTGCCTATGACAGCGGCGAGCCCGGGGACATAGTGACACTTTCGCCTGCGTGTGCGAGCTTTGATATGTACAGGATGTTCGAGGACAGGGGCAGGCACTTCAAGCAGTGCGTAATGGCGCTGTGAGCTGACATAAAACAGGAAAGCATAATTAATATATGATAAGACAGGTTTTTGATGAGGGCAGGCCGCTGCTCGGGGGCTTGAAGCACAACCATTACTCCCGCCGAATAAAGTCTCACTTTCAGGCATACGGGGCGGGGTATGACTTTGCGCGGTTCTTTGAGATAGCCGACAGTGACGGCGGCACGGCGGGAATGATCGTGATCTTCAACGCATCCATGATCGTTTCCACGATGGAGGGCAGGACGCTCGGGAGCGGGCTGCTTGACGAGCTGGCGCAGTTCATACTGATGAACGCACCTCTTGTGGTGGAGCTGGAGGTCTGCTTCAGCGATGCGCTGATGCCGCTGCTGGCAGAGGAATACACGACGGACACAAGGACGCAGTTCGAGTTTTCGAGCAGGAATGCGCTGCCGCTGCTGGACGTGAACGAGCTGCCGAGGCTTGACGATGTGTTCAAGGTGCTGGCATCGAGCTTTCCGTCGATAGCGGAGAACTATGAGCTGTGGATGACCGATACCTCTCACCGCGTGCGCAGGGGGCTTTCGCAGTCGTTCCTGCTGGGTGACTACACGACGGCGACGATACAGTACATAGTGGACAAGGTGGCGCTGATAGGCCATGTTGCGACAACGCCCGAGCGCCGCGGGGAATACCATGCGAGGAAGCTGCTCTACTGGATAGGCGAGCGGCTGACGCTTGACGGCTTCACGGTGAGGCTTTTTGCACGTCCGCACAGGGTGAGCTACTATGAGGAGATAGGCTTCAAGGAGCTGGAGACGGATATTGTATTTGAGAGGAAAGAATCTGATGACGAATAGCTTTTTCGGGATAGACGAAAGGATACGGGCGCTGGCTGACGAGGCGCAGAGTGAATGCGCGGAGCAGTTTGCGCAGATAGACGGGAACGCTGAATACAACGGGCAGAAGGTGCTGGCGGCATTCATAGATAACAAGGTGAGCGAGAGCTGTCTGAAGGGTACGACGGGCTACGGCTACGGTGATATCGGGCGGGACACGCTGGATCGGGTGTTCGCGCAGGCGCTCGGGGCTGAGGACGCTGTGGTGCGGCACACGTTTGTGAACGGGACACACGCGCTCTCGACGGCGCTGTTCGGGGTGCTGAGGACGGGAGACAGGATGCTCTCGGCAACGGGCAGGCCGTATGACACGATGGAGGAGATAATCGGGCTGCGGGGCGAAGCGGGCAAGGGCTCGCTGAAGGATTTCGGGATAGAGTATATTCAGGCAGAGCTTATAGATGACAGATATCCCGATTATGACAGGATAGAGGAGCTTGCGCCGCAGGCTGAGATAGTGTACATACAGCGCTCGCGCGGGTATTCGCTGAGGCCGTCGTTTGACACGGAGGTCATCGGGAAAATGATCGCGGCGGCGAAGCGCGGGAACAAAGACATCATCGCGGTGGTGGACAACTGCTACGGTGAATTTGTTGAAAGGACCGAGCCGACGGCTGTCGGGGCGGATCTTATCATCGGGTCGCTCATCAAGAATGCGGGCGGAGGCATCGCGCCCACGGGCGGCTACATAGCGGGCAGGGCAGACCTTGTTGAGAAATGTGCGGACAGGCTCACCTGTGTGGGCATGGGCAAGGAGGTCGGCTGCTCGCTGGAGGTCAACCGCGAGCTGTATCTCGGGTTCTTCTTAGCCCCGCAGACTGTGGC
Organism: uncultured Clostridia bacterium; assembly: GCA_946613705.1. Classification (GTDB taxonomy): domain Bacteria; phylum Bacillota; class Clostridia; order Oscillospirales; family Ruminococcaceae; genus FB2012. The sequence goes on along the minus strand of CAMOFU010000052.1, from coordinate 6,894 downwards.
GGCGGCATTGAAGACCTCGGTATTTGCGTGCAGGCTGTTTGAGAAGCTGGGCTTTAAAACGCTGCCCGAGAGCAATGAGCGCAGGACGGATATAATCGCATCGATACTGCTTGAAAACGAAGAGAACCTGACTGCCTTCTGCGAGGGCATACAGAAGGGGTCGCCCGTTGACAGCTACGCGGTGCCCGAGGCATGGGATATGCCCGGGTATGACAGCAAGGTCATAATGGCGGCGGGAGCGTTCACGATGGGGGCTTCTATCGAGCTTTCGGCAGATGCGCCGATAAGAGAGCCGTTTGCGGTATGGCTCCAGGGCGGCATCACCTATCCGAGCGGGAAGCTGGGTGTTATGCTTGCCGCACAGCAGATGGCGGACAAGGGACTGATAAAGGTGTGATGATGAGGCATATCACTGTATGCGGGAGCCTGCGGGATATCATGCGGGCGGGCAGAATGTGATATGCGGATACGGAATAAAATACTGACTGAAAGGACGGAGGAAACATGGCAGAGATCTTTACCGTTTCGATCGCGGAGATCGCGGAGCGGCTGAAGCTTGAGATGATCTATTCACCGAAGGATACGAATGAGCTGTTTGTGTCCGATAACGACTGCAACCGCCCAGGGCTGCAGCTGATGGGATTTTATGAGTATTTCAATGCGGAGAGGATACAGATCTGCGGGAACATGGAATTTGCATATCTTGCCTCGCTGGACGAGAATGTGAGGTCGCAGAGGATAGAGGCGCTGTTTGCCACGAAGATACCGCTTTTTGTGGTAGCAAGAGGGCATGAGCTGTATCCCGAGATGATAGAGATAGCGAAGAAGTACGAGGTGCCTGTTGCAAGGACGCAGGAGAGCACGACTGCATTCATCGCGGCGCTGATAGGCTTTTTGAATGTTAAGCTGGCACCGAGGATAACGAGGCACGGCGTGCTGATCGAGATATACGGTGAGGGCGTGCTGATAGTCGGCGAGAGCGGTGTAGGTAAATCGGAGACGGCTATCGAGCTGGTAAAGCGCGGACACAGGCTCGTGGCAGACGATGCCGTTGAGATCAGAAAGACCTCGAGCGTTACGCTGGTGGGCTCGTCGCCCGATAATATCCGCCACTTCCTCGAACTGCGCGGTATTGGCATCATCAACACGAGAAGGCTGTTCGGTATGGGCGCTGTAAAGGTATCGGAGAAGATAGACCTGATAATCGAGCTTGAGCCGTGGGACAGCAACAAGATCTATGACAGAATGGGAGTAGACAACGAGTACACGACCATTCTCGGAGTAAACATCCCGTCGCTGACCATACCGATAAAGCCCGGACGCAACCTTGCGGTCATACTGGAGGTCGCGGCGATGAACAACCGTCAGAAGAAGATGGGCTACAATGCGGCGCAGGAGCTGCTGAACAACCTCGGTCTTGAAATGGACATGAAGGACACCGTGAAGAACTGGGATATCTGAGAGGAAAGCAGACATATGATAAGGATAGAAGCAGATCTGCACACGCACACCGTTGCGTCAACGCACGCTTATTCGACGATACTGGAAAATTGCAGATGTGCAGCCGAGCAGGGCCACAAGGCTATCGGCATGACAGATCACGCGATGGGTATGCCCGACTCGCCGCACAGCTGGCACTTTGAGAACCTGAAGGCGCTGCCGAGGAAGATCTGCGGGGTATATGTGCTGAGGGGGATAGAGGCTGATATCATCGACAGAGAGGGCGAGCTGGACGTGAGCGACGGGCTGCTTGCGAAGCTTGAATGGGTGGTAGCCTCGATGCATTCGTGGACGTTTTCTCCCGGGAATGAGGAAAAGAACACGCAGGCGTATCTGAACGTATGCGAGAAAAAGTGGGTGGACGTTATCGGGCACCCGACGACTAAGAAATTCCCGTATGACATGGAGAGGTGCGTGAAGCGGTTCAAGGAGTGTGAAAAGCTTGTTGAGATCAACGAGAGCTCGCTGCTGACCCGCAAGAGCCTGCCCGAGACGGCAGGGGAGCTGCTGCGGCTGTGCAAAAGGTACGAGGTGCCTGTTGTTATAAACACGGACGCGCATTTCTGCGAGCTGGTGGGAAGGATAGATCTTGCCTCGCAGCTGGTGGAGGAGACGGGCTTCCCGAGGGAGCTTATATACAATACCGAATGGGAACGCATAAGAGAGCATATAATAAAGAAGCACGGGGAGATATTCTGAGAGCGTCTGCGGGCGCGGCATGGGAATTGAGAGTGAAGGGTATGATGATATGGATACAAGAGAGCTTTGTGCGCTTGCGGAGGAGCTCGGCTGCGAGGTAAGGTACAACGAGCCGCTTTCGCAGCACTGCACCTTCAAGGTCGGCGGAGAGTGCGAGGCATTTATCGAGCTGGATTCGCACAGCTCTGTGAGCAGGCTGATAGAGGCTGCAAACGAAGCGGGGATAAGATATGTGTTCATCGGGAACGGCTCGAATGTGATCTTTGACGACAGGGGCTTCAGGGGCGTGGTGTTCCACCTCGGGCACCTGATGTCGGGGATAGAGCTGCACGAGGAGTGCAATATCATGGCATATGCGGGGGCGAGCCTGAACAGGCTGTGCAGCTTTGCTTATGAGAACTCGCTCACGGGGCTTGAATTTGCCTACGGGATCCCCGGGTCGGTAGGCGGGGCGGTGTTTATGAATGCGGGCGCTTACGGCGGCGAGATAAAGGATGTTCTGAACACTGCCGAGGTATTTGATATGCAGACGGGGCAGGGATATATCCTGCAAAAGAAGCACGGCGATTTTGAGATGGGATACAGGAGCTCGACTTTCATGGACAAGGGGCTTGTGGTGCTCGGGGGAATGTTTACTCTTAAAAAGGGCGACAAGGCTGAGATAAAAGCCAGAATGGATGAGCTTATGAGCAGGAGGCGCGAGAAGCAGCCGCTGGAATACCCGAGTGCGGGCTCGACCTTCAAGCGGCCTGTGGGAAAGTTTGCGGGCAAGCTGATACAGGACAGCGGGCTGAGAGGATACACGATAGGCGGGGCGCAGGTGTCCGAGAAGCACTGCGGCTTTGTGATAAACAGGGGCGGAGCGACCTCGGCGGACATACTGGCGCTGATAAAGTACATTCAGCAGACTGTGAAGGAAAAGACGGGCAGCGAGCTTGAATGCGAGGTAAAGTATATACCCTGCGAATAAAAGAAGGGAGGCATTGCTGTGCAGTTTATTATAGTGACGGGAGTATCGGGCTCGGGAAAGTCGAGCGCGATAGATGTTCTGGAGGATATGGGATATTATTGCATCGACAATATGCCTCCCGAGCTGATAACGAAGTTTACCGAGATCTGCAACCAGTCAAAGGGAAAGCTTGACAAGGTGGCATTCGTTGCCGACATACGCGGGGGAGATTTCTTTATGAAGCTCACCGATATAGTTGAGCAGCTGAGGTCCGAGCAGATAAACATGAAGATACTTTTCCTTGATTCTGCGGACGATGTTATCATAAGAAGATACAAGGAAACGAGAAGGAAGCACCCGCTCGATGAGCAGAGCTACGGAAATATCCGCAAGGCGATCGAGACCGAGCGGGAGATGCTGGTGCCGATAAAGAGCAAGGCGGATTATTACATAGACACCTCGGCTTCGTCGGTGGCGGAGTTCAAGGAGAGGATGTACAGCATCTTTCTTGACCAGGAGGAGGATTATCTCCGCATAGATGTGAGGTCGTTCGGTTTCAAGTACGGTACGCTGAGCGAGGGGGATCTGGTGTTTGATGTGAGGTGTCTGCCGAACCCGTTCTATGTTCCCGAGCTGAAGGAGAAGACGGGGCTCGATCACGAGGTATCTGATTATGTGATGCAGTTTGACGATGCAAAGCTGCTGCTGGAGAAGCTCAGCGATCTTGTGGATTTTCTTATCCCGCTTTACAAGAAGGAGGGCAAGGCGCAGCTCGTTATAGCCTTTGGCTGTACGGGCGGCAAGCACAGGAGCGTTACCTTTGCGGAGCAGATGGCGGCGCATCTTAAAGAAGAGGGATTCAAGGTGAGAGTATCGCACCGCGACATAAGCAAGCGGTGACGGAGGAGGATATGGAGGAGAACAGGTCTTTTTCTTACAAGGTGAAGGACGAGCTGCTTTCGCGGAACAATTCAAAGGCGAAGACGGACGTATGCCTGATGGGAATGCTTGCCTTCTGCAATGCTGTGAGCGACAGGGAGATAGTATTTCTGACGGAGCATGACGGTGCGGCGGAGTTTTTCAGGACGGGCTGCGGGCGCATCTGCGGGAACAGGGAGGCAGTGAGCGTAACGCAGACGGAGAAGAAGGACAGCTCGGTGCTGTATCGGCTGGAGGTGAGCCGCAGGGAGGACAGGATGAAGCTGCTGAGCTTCTTCCGAATGGACGATTCAAGGCGGCTGATGCCTGACGATCTGCCGAAGGCCAAGCTTTATCCGCAGCTGATAGCGGGGGCTTTCATCGCCTGCGGGTCGGTGAACGATCCCGAGAAGAAATATCATCTTGAATTTGTGATACCGAGCATACAGCTGTGCAACGATCTCGGGCTGCTGCTGCTCGACAGCTACGGCATACTTGCAAAGCAGACCGAGCGGAAGAACTCGCAGGTGGTCTACATCAAGGAGTCGGAGACGATAATAGATATGCTGACGGTCATGGGGGCGACGAATGCATCGCTGGAGCTTATGAACGTCAAGATAATGAAGGATATGCGCAACAAGATCAACCGCGCCGTCAACTGCGACAATGCGAATATCGAAAAGACGCTGAAGGCGGCGGAGAAGCAGATAATCGACATTGAGTATATCGACGGGACGGTGGGGCTCGAGGCACTGCCCGAGACGCTGCAGGAGATAGCAAGGCTGAGATATGAGAATCCCGATATAAGTCTGAAGGAGCTGGGGGCGCTGCTGGTGCCGCCTATCTCGCGGTCGGGAGTGAATCACAGGCTGACGAGGCTTTCGGAGGCGGCGGAGAAGATAAGAAACGGCAAGTGGTAGCACGGCACTGAAAGGAGAGCGGGAGTATGGAGCGGTTCGTTCATCTTCATGTACACAGCGAATACTCGCTGCTTGACGGTGCCTGCCGAATAAGCGAGCTTGTGAAGCGCGTGAAGGAAATGGGGCAGACTGCCTGTGCGCTGACCGATCACGGGAATATGTTCGCGGCGGTGCAGTTTTACAGCGAGTGCATCAAAGCGGGGATAAAGCCGATAATCGGGTGCGAGGTATATGTTGCGCCGAGGTCGCGGTTCGACAAGCTGGGAAGGACGGATCTTACGCCGTTTCATCTGATACTGCTGTGCGAGAACGATGTGGGCTACAGGAACCTGCTGAAGCTCGTGTCGCTGGGATACACAGAGGGGTTTTACAACCGTCCCCGTGTTGATACGGAGCTGCTGGAGAGGTATCACGAGGGGCTGATCTGCCTTTCTGCCTGCCTTGCGGGGGAGCTCCCGCGGCGGCTTTCGGCGGGGGACTATGACGGTGCGAAGGCTGCGGCGCTGAGGTATCGGAGCATTTTCGGCGAGGGTAATTATTTTATCGAGATACAGGATCACCGCTTCATAGATGAGCAGAGGGTGCTGCCGCAGCTGGTGAAGCTTGCCCGCGAGACGGGCATACCGCTGGCGGCGACGAATGATGCACACTATGTATACCGCAGGGACAGCGAGGCGCAGAAGATACTTGTATGCATCGCTACGGGGACGACGGTGAGCGAGCCCTCGAAGATGCAGTTCCCGACCGATGAGTTTTATCTGAAATCGCAGGCGGAAATGGAGGAGCTGTTCCCTTCGCTGCCCGATGCGATAGAGAACACGGCGCTGATCGCCGAGAGGTGCAGTGTTGAGTTCGAGTTCGGCAAGACCAAGCTGCCCGCCTTCCGCATAGAGGGCGTGGAGGATAATGAGAAATACCTGCGGGATATGTGTCTGCGGGGGCTTGCCGAGAAATACGGCAGCGGGAACACTGCCGCGCGGGAAAGGCTTGAATACGAGCTTGAGGTCATCACGGGAATGGGGTACACCGATTACTACCTGATCGTGTGGGACTTTATAAACTTTGCAAAGTCGCACGGGATACCCGTCGGCTGCGGGCGCGGCTCGGGAGCGGGAAGTCTTGCCGCATACTGCATAGGCATAACGGGGATAGACCCGCTGAGATACGGGCTGATCTTCGAGAGGTTCCTGAATCCCGAGAGAGTCTCGATGCCCGACTTTGACGTTGACTTCTGCGTTGAGGGCAGGCAGCGGGTGATAAACTATATAATCGGCAGATACGGCTCTGAGAACGTGGCGCAGATAATCTCGTTCGGCACGCTCGCTTCAAAGGCGGCGGTGAAGGACGCGGCGAGGGCGATGGGGCTCCCGTACCAGACGGCTGACCGCGTATCGAAGGCGGTGCCGCGCGGGATAGAGCTTAAAGAGGCGATAGAGAAGCTGCCGCAGGTGAAGGCGCTGTATAACAGCGAGCCCGAGATCAGGGCGCTGCTCGACACGGCGGTGAAGATCGAGGGAATGCCGAGGAACGTTTCCACGCACGCGGCAGGCGTTGTGATAACAAAGGACCCTGTTGTGGAGTATGTGCCGCTGTATGCGCGGGACGAGCAGGTGGAGACGCAGTTTGAGAAGAACACGCTCGAAAAGCTTGGGCTTTTGAAAATAGATGTGCTGGGGCTGCGGAACCTTACGATCATAGACCGCTGCTGCAAGGCGGTGAGAAAGCGATGCCCCGACTTTGACATAGAGAAGATACCGCTTGACGACAAGGGCGTATACGGAATGCTCTCGGCGGGGCACACGGAGGGTGTGTTCCAGCTTGAAAGTGCGGGCATGACGGCGCGGCTGATGCAGCTCGGGCCCGACTGCATAGACGATCTTATTGCGATGCTCTCGCTTTACAGACCCG
>CAMOFU010000051.1 GCA_946613705.1 uncultured Clostridia bacterium | reverse complement strand
CCTGCGTCGAATTTAGGCAATCTGACGAAAAATCTGACTGCGCATCTTGCGTACAATGGTTGTGCGGTATTGCCTAAAAAAACATCGGTCAAGCCCGTTCAAGGGTCCGGCCGATGTTTTTGTTTTTGGAGAAGTGATCTGTACAAGGCTGCCTGTCAGCCCATATATTCTGAGAGCGCCTCGTTCATAACGCTGATGATATCTGCGTTGTCCTGCCATATGTCATCGGCATACCAGAACACTGCCGAGCTGCCGTCGGGCGAGTATACGAATACGGACAGCCCGTTCTCCTCGGCACCGATGCAGCGGGAGATATTGACCTGTGTGCCGTCCTCGGTGAAAAGGAACAGCGATGCCGTGCCGTCGCAGGGGACGAAGCGGTGGCTGTCAGCAATGCTGCCGTTGAAGGGCAGGTTGATCGAGTCGGACATATGGCGGGCATACCATTCCCTGACTCTGCCGTACTGCTCGGAGGTGAGCGGCTCAGGGCGGTCGATGTTGGTCGAATGGTCGGTGTAAAGCGCATATTTTGATGACGGGATGATGTGGCAGCATTTTCTGCCTGCCCAGAGCCTGACAGTCTCGGTCGGATATACAGAGTAGCTCAGCGGGAGGTCATAGCTGTAGCTGCCGTAGAATGAATACTGCGAGTAGGACGGTATCGAATATGATCTGCCGCCGCTTCGGAAGCAGTAGAGGAACATATCTTCATTGGCAATGAAGAACACCGTGTCGCCGCTGTGGTCGGGGTAGTCGGCAAGCAGCGCCGAGATCCTCTGTGCATCGGGCAGCCCCATCGAGCCTGTCCCCTGACTTGTCTCGCTGCTGTCCTCTCCGATCATCATATAGCCCGAATATTTGTCGTTATCGTAGGGCACTATATACTGCCTTGCCGAAGGATCTGCAAGCTCGAAAATATCGTCGGTGCCGCTGAGCTCGGCGCGGGTGATCTCGTACAATACAGCTGTCCTTTCGATATAGATGTTGTCTATCCTCGATCTGTCGAGCAGCTCCTGCGGAAAACCATCCTCCTTTTCTATCTCGATGCCTCGGTTGTGACGCTCTACCGTGTCGTCAAGCTGTTCTTTCAGCTGCTGCACCGTCTCTTCATCTATCAGGATATCCTCGGGCGGGTCATCGGGCTCGGACGGAGCTGCGGGCTCGGACGGAGCTGCGGGCTCCGATGTTGTGCTGTCATCGGGGGCATCGGTCTCGGGCAGCGAGCTGCCATACTGCGTTATTTTCGTGACACCCTCCCTGTCGGTCGGGTCGGGCATGGACTGCGCTTCGCTGACTATCGCGGGCTCGGGCATCTGCGGAGCGGTGATCTCGGCGGCAGATGTCACGGCAGCCGTAACAGTCTGCTCTGCGCTGTCGGCAGAGGCGTCGTCAGACGAGGGGCTGTTTGCAGTTTCCCCGTCAGAGGCTATCGGGGCGGCAGTTGTCTCTGTCTGCCTGTCCGCCGAGCTGTCCGACACGGGGCGGGAAAGCTTCATCACAGCACCTGCTCCCACGCCGAGCAGCACCGCCGCGGCAACAGCTGCGGCTGCGGTATACTTCTTTTTGATCCTGATATTTACCCTCCTGCCTGCCGCTGCCCTCCCGAGCAGCTCTGCCGCCGTCAGCTCATCGGCGCAGGTCTGAGTGTAGATCTTATTCATAAGCTCTCTGTCATTCATTCTGCTCCCTCCTTTGATCTGTATCTGCGTTTTATCTCGTCAAGAGTCCTGTAGAGGTGCATCTTCACCGACGACTCGCTTATCCCGAGCAGCTCTGCCGTTTCGGTTATCGTCAGCCCGCGCTTGTAGTAGAGGAAGAACACCTTTTGTGTTGTGAGAGGCTTGCGCCGCAGCAGGGTGTGTATCTCGGTGAGCACCGAGCGGTCGATGATGCTGTCTTCTATCGAGAAGGTGTCGGAAAGCTCCGGGCTCTGAACGTCTGTGCTGTCGATGCGCACCGCTATCCGTTCGCGGAGCCTTCTTGCCGCCGAGTAGTATTTCATCAGCTGTCTCGAACAGATCAGCATAACGAAAGCCTCGGGCTCGGGCGGCGGCTCATCGAGCTTTTCGAGCGCCCTGATAACGGCTAAGTAGGTGTTCTGGAAGATATCGTCCACGTCGTCTATAGCGTAGCATTTCGCGGCTATGCGGTCGTATATCCTTTTCTTTGTCAGCGCATAGAGCTTTTCAAACTGCTCCCTGCTTTCCTTGCTGTCCACGCAGCCACCTCCTCTCGGTCCCTTTGATGTATAATTGCCTCTTGGAAGCAGAAAAGTTATTAACTGTTTGTTAATTGTAAATACAACGCGGTGTGCCGTTTGCAGCACACCGCGTTTTTCATTCATATGATAATAGATAATACAGATAACAGGCAGCTTCGGCATCATTCATTCAGGCTGTAGCCGTTGAGCATTCTCTGGAGAGCGGAGTAATCCTTCATCGTGATCTTGCCGTCACCGTTGAGATCGCTGTTCTCTGCGTTATACTCAACGACCCAGCCGTTGAGATGCTTCTGGAGGGTAGTATAATCTCTCATGTTTACTGTGCCGTCGCCGTTGACATCGCCGAGCAGGACGGTGCCGCCGTGGTCGGGAGCACCGAATGAGATGATCTCAGACCAGTCGGAGGTAAAGTCGTCACGGCCGTCCTGCATACAGTAGTATCTTGCACGCAGCTGAATGGGGGTATCCACCTCTATCCTGCCTTCGACCTCTTCGAGATTATGAAGGCCTATCTGCATATCTCCCGCTTTGATAGAAAAGTCACCCTGAAGCTCTGTCCAGTTTTCCTTATCGGCAAGCTTTGCCTCGGTGATGAGCCTTATCGCTCCCGAAGTTCCCGTTACCTGCGAAAGCTGAGCGGAAAGCTCCTCGCTTACATCGAGCTTGAAGGATATAACTGGGGAGCCGCTGGATTCCTCCTCGGTATATTTAAGGTCGCTTATAACGGGGGCGGCAATATCGCCCGGCTCTAAGGGCTTTACCTCCGCTGCGTCCTTGCCGACCGCGGCTGTCTTCGACCACTCGGAGCCTATTAGGATATCCTGCGTTTCATCACCGAGAGTACGGCAGGTAACAAGGAAGCGTACTCTTGTATAGACAGTGTGCTCGGTGAAGTCTATTTTAGCGTAGGATCCGTCCTCGTCCGTCAGGATATCATACTGATCTTCCTTTAAAACGTCCTTCCAGCCGTCATAATCGTTGCCGCCCTCGTGGCAGCCGTACCATGTGTGGTCTTCCGTATCATCGATATTTCCCATATTGCGGAAGATCCAAGTGCTCATCGAGATCTCGTCACTGTATGAGCAGGATAAGAAAGCCCATTCACCAACACGCGAAACATAATCCTCGTCATAGCCCTCGGTATCCCAGTATTCGTTGTAATGCCAGTCGTCCTGAGAGTCGATGGACCAGTCTGTCTGGACGGTTATCCACACATCATCATAGCCCATTTCGTTAAGCTCTTTCATGACCGCATCATGATCGGCAGCCTTGCGTGACGACCACTCGCTCATTGAATCGTTCTGCGAATAATGTATCTCGCAGGTGTTGGGAGAGTCATTGCCGTTGAGCCAGGTGATCGATACGTTCTCGGGTGCGCTGAGCTCGAACGGGAGCTCTGCCGCGGGCTCGTCGGGGCCATCGGTCGGGTCTGAGGGAAGCACGGGGATTATCGGCAGCTCGTGGTCGTCCAAAACAGGGACAGCCGATGCGGAAACAGAGAACAGCGACAAGGCAAGCACTGCCGCTGTGATGCCTGAAAGCGTTCTTTTAAGTCTCATGGCGATCTTCCTTTCTTCTGTGCTGCGGTGCAGCACCTTATCAAGTATGCTCCTGCTGTTTTTGATCGGCAGCCAAAAAACAGCCCTCTGTGCCGATCTGTAATTAGATTATAGCACAGAAGACTGTAGGTGTCAACTATATATTAACAATTTATTACATTTTTGGGTATTATGACGATCATCCGCGGGGGAGATCGAACATTTCATATGACCGTGAACTGCCGTATGATCGAGCGTATCGCAGAATAAAGCTCGGGCTTGAGTGCTGCGAGCGGGCAAGGCTCCTGATACAGTATAGCCGAAAAGCAGGTCGCCGACACCAGCTCCACGATCATATACAGCATAAGCTCGGGCTCCCGCATCTCATGCTCCGACTGAGACAGAAGCTCCATATATGCATCGCGGAAGCTCAGCTCCTGCTCGAGCGGTGTGCTCAGTGCCGTCTTGAATACACCCCAGCTCAGGTTCTTCGATATGAAGTTCAGCAGCGACTTGTTCTCGTCCAGCTGATTGATGATATTGTCTATAAGAAAGATGAACTTGTCCTCAAACCCCATAGGCTCGGTATGTGCCAGAAGCGCGTCTGCCGCCTTTGTGAGCACCTGCTGGCTCTTGCGGGCGATCAGCCTGTTGCGGATATCGTATTTGTCCTTGAAGTAAAGGTAGAACGTCCCCTTGCCGACCCCTGCCTTGCTTGCGATATCGGTTATCGAGGTCTTGCTGAAGCCCTTGGTGGTGAAAAATTCAAAGGCAGTGTTCAGCAGGGAGCTTTCCTTGTTTTTCTTTTTCATATCGACCTTTGTCAAGAGAGGTCAGTCCTTTCTGTATTTTTTTGGATATTTGCTTCTGCCTATTATTATATTACATTTGCGATATGTTTGTCAACAGCCAAAACTGACTAATAGTCATATTGACCGATAGTCAGTTTTGTGCAAATGGACGAAAATTCTGACTGACGGTCATTTTTGCTTCTTTTGCTATTGACTATCGGTCAGCTTTGGAGTATAATATGTAATGTACGAAAATAAGTGACCGTCGGTCAGTATTTCGGCGGGTCACTCAGAAGGAGCTGATATATATAATGGTGAAGTTCGGAAACTTCATAGTCAGGCACAGAGTGATAATACTTATCCTGGGCATACTGCTGCTGATCCCCTGTGCGATAGGCTATATAACAACAAGAACGAACTATGATATCCTGTCCTACCTCCCCTCGGACATAGAGACGATGAAGGGTCAGGATATACTGAGCGAGGATTTCGGCAAGGCGGGCTTCTCGATGGTGATGCTCGACGGCATGAAGGATAAGGAGGTCGTTGAGACAAAGAAGAAGATCGAGGCGGTAGAGGGCGTGGCAAGCGTCGTGTGGTATGACACCATCGCGGATATCACTCTCCCCAAGGAGATACTTCCGCAGAAGCTTTACGACTTCTTCAATGCCGACAACGGCAAGTCTACGCTGCTTATCGTGTTCTTCAAGGACACCACCGCGGCAGACCTGACACTCGCGGCTGTAGATGAGATCAGAGAGATCTCGTCGGAGCAGTGCTTTGTCAGCGGCATGAGCGCTATCAACGACGATATGAAGATCATAGCCGAGAGCGAGACACTGATGTATGTTTTGATCGCGGTGCTGCTGGTATCGCTGGTGCTGGCAGTGACGATGGATTCGTTCCTGATACCCGTTTTCTTTATGATAAGCATCGGCATAGCGGTGGTCTACAATCTGGGCACGAACTTCATCGCGGGCGAGATAAGCTTCCTCACCAAGGCGCTTGCGGCGGTGCTGCAGCTCGGCGTTACGATGGACTATTCGATATTCCTCTATCACAGCTATCTCGAAAACAAGGAGAAATACCCGAACAACAACGAAAAGGCAATGGGCGAGGCGATAGCGGGCACGATAGTGTCGGTAGTCGGCAGCTCGATAACGACTGTAGCGGGCTTCCTTGCGATGTGCTTCATGAGCTTCACGCTCGGTCTTGACATCGGCATCGTAATGGCAAAGGGCGTTGTGTTCGGAGTTATCTGCTGCATAACCGTTCTTCCCTCGATGATACTCATTTTCGACAAGGCGATCACAAAGACCCGTCACAGAGATTTCATTCCCTCGATGGACGGCGCGGCAAGGTTCATCGTAAAGCACGCGGGCGTATTCATCACGGTATTCTTCGTGCTGCTCTCTCCCGCGATCTACGGCAACTTCAACAACAAGCTCTACTACAAGCTCGATGCGACTCTCCCCGAGGACCTTTCGAGCGTGGTGGCGAACACCAAGCTCGCGGAGGAGTACGGCATGAACTCAACGCATATGCTGCTGGTGCCGACAGAGCTTTCGGCAAAGGAAACAAGGCGTATGTGCGAGGATATAGAGAAGCTCGACGGCATAAAGATGGTAATGGGGCTTGACTCGCTGGTAGGCTCGAAGATACCTGTTGATGTTATCCCCGACAAGATCACCGAGCTGCTTTCAAGCGACGACTGGAAGCTCGTGATGATCGGTTCGGAATACGAGGTCGCCTCCGATGCGGTCAACGAGCAGTGCTCACAGATCAAGAAGCTGACAACAAAGTACAACGACAAGACCATGCTGATAGGCGAGGCGCCTGCGACCAAGGACCTGATAGAGATCACCAACCGCGACTTCAAGGTGGTGAACTTCCTTTCGATCGGCGCGATCTTCATTATCATCCTGTTCGTGCTCAAGAGCATCTCACTGCCGATCATACTTGTAGCAGTCATCGAATTTGCGATCTTCGTGAACATGGGCATACCCACATTCACGGGCAGCAAGGTGGCATTCATAGCATCTATCGTTATCGGCACGATACAGCTGGGCGCGACGGTCGATTACGCGATACTGATGACAACGAGATACAAGCTGGAGAGAAGCCTCGGAAACACCAAGCGAGATGCGGTGACGACGGCGCTGGCGACCTCGATAAAATCCGTTATGGTATCGGCGCTCGGCTTCTTCGCGGCGACCTTCGGAGTAGGGCTCTATTCCGAGATAGGGCTTATCTCGGAGCTGTGCATACTCCTTGCAAGAGGTGCGATCATTTCAATGGTCACGGTAATATTCGCGCTGCCCTCCTTCCTTATGGCGCTTGACAGGCTGATATGTGCAACGACTATCGGCATAAAGCCGAAGAGGTTCAAGGCATCGGGCGGAAGATATCTGAGAGATAATAAATGGGAGGCAAGATCATGAAATACACAAAGGTGATAGCGGCTGTTCTGGCGATACTGCTCTCTGCGGGCGCAACGGTGGCGTATGCCAAGAATCAGGATACCGAAACAGAGCCGACCTCGGCGAAGACGAGGACGGTCGAGGAGACTATGATGCCCCGCAGGGCAGGAGAGGGCAGTCCCGAGAAGGACGAGACGGTCTATGTGCTCTACTCGAGCGGCAGCGAGATCAAGGAGGTCATCGTAAGCGACTGGCTGAAAAACGCAGCGGCGCTCGACGAGCTTGAGGACATCTCATCGCTGAAGGACATAGAGAATGTAAAGGGCTACGAAAGCTTCACTCAGGACGGCGACAGCGTTAAGTGGGCGGCCTCGGGAAACGACATATACTATCAGGGCACGACCGATAAGCAGCTGCCCGTAAATGTAAAGATAACCTATCTGCTCGACGGAAAGGAAATGACCGCCGACGAGATCGCGGGCAAGAGCGGCAGAGTGACGATACGCTACACCTACACCAACACGCTTAAAAGCAAGCAGACGGTGGACGGCAAGGAGTACGAGGTGTGTGTTCCGTTCCTGATGGCGAGCGGCACGATACTCGACTCGCAGAAGTTCTCAAACGTATCGGTAACGAACGGCAAGGTGATATCCGACGGGTCGAGGCTCATCGCAGTGGGCGTTGCGATGCCCGGGATATACGACAGCCTCGGGATAGACAAGGATAAGCTCGACATAGAGCTGCCCGAGAGCTTTGAGATCACCGCAGATGTCACGGACTTCGAGACCACGACCTCGATGACTCTTGCGACAAATCAGTTTTTCTCCGACCTCGAGCTGGAGCATACCGACAAGATCGATGAGCTGCGCGAAAAGCTCGACGAGCTGACGGACGCTGCCGAGAAGCTCTGCGACGGGACTGCCGAGCTGTACGACGGCATAAAGCAGCTCAACTCAGGCTCGAAGGAGCTTGCAGACGGCGCAAAGGACGCAAAGGACGGCGCTGCTAAGCTTGCGGACGGCGGCAGACAGCTTGCAGACGGTGCGGGCAAGCTCTCCGACGGGACTAAGACCGCCTACAGCGGCTCGGTCACTCTGTCGGACGGCATAGCATCTGCAAAGAACGGTTCGGCACAGATCGTGAGCGGCCTTGCCTCCGCCAAGGACGGCTCGGGTCAGCTTGCGGGCGCGGCACCCGCGCTCAGTGAGGGCATAGGCAGGCTCAATGCGGGCGGCACGCAGCTTGCAGACGGCTCGAAGAAGGTCTCCGACGGCGCGGCGCTGCTTTCAGACGGTGCAAAGACGCTTGATGAGAATATGCAGACCCTTGCCTCGGGTGCAGCTCAGGCAAAGGAAGGCTCTGCCAAGCTCACCGCAGGGCTCAGGGAAGCAAAGAGCGGCACCCTTCAGTTCAGTGATGCGGCACCCGCGCTTGCGGACGGCATAGCCAAGATCGCAGCGGGCGGCAGGCAGGTATCTGAGGGCGCAGGCAAGCTGGCAGACGGCTCGTCACAGCTTTCCGAGGGCGCTAAGAAGATAGACGAAAATATGCAGACCCTTGCGGGCGGCGCAGCACAGGCGAAGGAGGGCTCGGCAAAGCTGACAGCGGGCATCAAGGACGCAAAGAGCGGTACGGCACAGCTGAGCGGCGCAGCCCCCGCGCTTTCGGACGGCATCGGCAAGCTCGGCAGCGGCGGCACACAGGTCGCGGACGGTGCAAAGAAGCTGGCAGAGGGCTCATCGCAGCTCTCCGACGGTGCAAAAACGATAGACGAAAATATGCAGACCCTTTCGAGCGGAGCGGCTCAGGCAAAGAGCGGCTCGGCGGCACTCAGCAAGGGCATCACCGATGCGCAGTCGGGCACGGCACAGCTGGCGGCGGCTGCACCCGAGCTTGAAACGGGAGTCGGCGAGCTTGCAGAGGGCGGCAGGAAGGTATCGGGCGGAGCCGCACAGGTATCCGACGGTGCGGCGCAGCTCTCGGCAGGTGCGGCGACGCTTGATAACGGCACAAAGGAGCTCTCCGACGGTGCAGCACAGCTCTCGGGCAGCCTCGGCACTCTTTCGGAGGGCGCTGCGGCAGTAGATCGGGGAATAGATCAGGCTGCGGGGGCACTGGACACGACAGTCGGTGCCAACGAGCAGGTGCTTGCGGGCCTGCAGGCGCTTTATGAGGCAGAGACAGATGAGGCGAAGAAGGCGCAGCTCGAGGCTATGATCGGCACATTACAGCAGACGATCGCGGGTCAGCAGCAGGTATCCGCTTCAATGAAGGAGGGCGGAGCGCTCAAAACAGGCTCGGCACAGCTTTCGGCGGGTGCGCAGCAGGCGGCTGCGGGAGCAGAGAAGGTATCGAGCGGTGCTGCCTCCGCCGCAGAGGGCGCAGGCACGCTCAGCGCCTCTGCCAAGGCACTTGCAGACGGTGCAGCGGCGGTGTCCGAGGGCTCCTCGGCACTGAGTGCGGGAATAGATGAGCTTGCGGAGAAGAGCGGTGCGCTGATACAGGGTATCACCGATCTGAACACAGGCATGGGCAAGCTTGCGGACGGCGCGGGCAGCCTTGATACGGCGCTCGGTCAGATAAGCAGCGGTGCAGCGCAGCTTGCGGGCGGAACGGCAAAGCTCTCGGGCTCGGCGGGCGAGCTTTCGAGCGGAGCAAAGACGCTTTCTGCGGGAGCTGACGAGCTGAGCGGAGGGATCGGTTCACTTGCCGAGAAGACCGCGCCGCTTATGATGGGGCTCACCAAGCTCGACACGGGTATGTCGGCACTGGTGACAGGCTCGGGCGACCTTGATACGGCACTCGGACAGATCTCGGGCGGAGCTGAACAGCTGGCAGAGGGCACCTCGCAGCTTTCGGGCGCATCGGCGGAGCTTGCGGACGGAGCAAAGCAGCTCTCG
This sequence comes from uncultured Clostridia bacterium, assembly GCA_946613705.1. Lineage (GTDB taxonomy): Bacteria > Bacillota > Clostridia > Oscillospirales > Ruminococcaceae > FB2012. The sequence goes on along the minus strand of CAMOFU010000051.1, from coordinate 2,337 downwards.
ACAGGAGCAGGCACACTCAGCGGCGGCATCGGCGAACTGGCAGAGAAGACCTCACCGCTTATGACGGGGATCACCAAGCTCGATACGGGTATGTCGGCACTGGTAACAGGCTCGGGCGAGCTTGAAACGGCTCTCGGTCAGATCGCAGACGGCTCGGGCAAGCTCGCAGAGGGAACGACCAAGCTCTCGGGCTCGTCGGCAGAGCTTGCGGGCGGTGCCAAGCAGGTATCCGACGGTGCTGCCGAGCTGGGCAGCGGCATCGGTGAGCTGGCTGATAAGAGCGGAGCACTGATCGGCGGCATCACGGCGCTCGACTCGGGGATAGGTCAGCTGCATACGGGCGCTTCGCAGCTCGACGGCGGACTCGGTCAGCTGCTCACGGGAAGCAATGATCTCAAGGGCGGCCTGAAGACGATCTCCGATTCCACGGCGGCGCTTGCATCGGGTGCGAACGATCTCTCAAAGGGCTGCAGCGACCTTGACAGCGGACTGGGTCAGCTCAAGGACGGTGCCGACAAGCTCTCAGACGGTGCAGGCAAGCTTGAGGACGGCTCCAAGACTCTCAAGGAGGGTATGGAAAAGTTCAAGAAGGAGGGCATCGACAAGATAGTAGATGCACTCGGCGGCGATGTTAAGGTAGTAGTTGACCGCATCAAGGCTATGGTGAACGCATCTAAGGACTATGCGAGCTTCTCGGGCAAGTCCGCGGATATGGCGGGCAAGGTCAAGTTCATATTCACGACCGACGGCGTAGCTGCTCCCGATAAGACAGAGGACAAGAAGGCAGAATAAAAACCGTACAGCTAATAATAAAACGACCGCTCGGGTCATACCAAGGGACCCGAGCGGCCGTTTGCTGTTTACGGTATTCGGGAGAGGACGGTGCCCGCCCGCAGCCCGACTACATTTTCTGCTTGCTTCTTGCGAATAACGAGGCGATGAACGAAAAGACCATCGCTGCCGTTACTCCGCCCGCACAGGCGGTCAGACCGCCCGTGAAGATGCCGATGATACCGCGCTCCTTTACCGCCTCGCGCATTCCCTCTGCCAGCAGATGCCCGAAGCCCGTGAGCGGGACCGATGCACCCGCGCCCGCGAATTCCCTTATAGGCTCGTACAGCCCGACTGCCGACAGCACCACACCCGCGATCACGAACGATACAAGTATCCTTGCGGGGGTGAGGCGGGTCTTGTCGATAAGCAGCTGCCCTACGGCGCAGAAGGCTCCGCCGACAACAAATGCCTTGATAAGCTCCATTACTGCACACTCCTTCCTCTGAACCTGATATCGGGCACACCGCCGTTTTCGTAGGACAGCCATACGGCATGGGATATCGAGGGTATCGACTCGCCCTGCGCATTGACCGTGGGAGACAGCAGGGCACCCGTCGCTGCGAACAGTATGTTCCTGAATTCGCCGCTGCGGAGCCTCGGCACAAAGAACCCGCAGAGCATACTTGCAGCACACCCCGCTCCCGATGCGCCCGCGTGAACGTCCTGCTCCTCGAAGGAGTAGAGCATCGTCCCGCAGTCGCGGTGGAGCGAACGGATATCGACCCCGTCGCGCTCAAACAGCTCGCAGAGCAGGCGGCTGCCCACCTTGCCCAGATCGCCCGTAACGATCGCATCGAAGAAATCGGGACGCAGCCCCGTGTCCTCGAAAAAGCGCTTTATGCTGCTGTAGGCGGCAGGAGCCATCGCCGCGCCCATATTCGCCGCATCGGTCACACCCATGTCGATGATCTTTCCGACGGTGGCGGCGCGGACGTAGGGCGGAAGCCTCTCGGCGGACACCACCAGTGCTCCCGCAGCGGTCGCGGTGTACTGCGAGGTCGGGGTACGCTGCCCGCCGTAGTTGAGGGGGAAACGGTACTGGCGCTCGGCCGCGCAGAAGTGGGAGGACGTGACTGCGAGCGCCCGCGAGGCATATCCTCCGTCCACAAAAAGAGAGGACAGCAGCAGTCCCTCCGTGACCGTTGAGCAGGCACCGTAGATACCGAGAAAGGGTATATCAAGATCGCGTATCCCGTAGGTCGTCCCGACGCACTGATCGAGCAGGTCGCCGCCGAACATCACATCTATCTGATCTGCCGACAGCGAGCCCTTGTTCAGTGCGTGGATGACCGTTTCCTTGAGAAGCTTGCTCTCGCCCTGCTCGAAGGTCTCGCAGGAGAAGAACGGGTCCTCGTTGATCTTATCGAAGCAGGCGGACATCGGCCCGTCGCCCTCCATTTTTCCGCCCACCGCAGCAGAAGTGACCACCGCGGGAGCTGAGCTGAAAAACACAGTGTTTCCTTTCATAACACACCTCCGTATTTCAATGAACGATGAACGATA
>CAMOFU010000050.1 GCA_946613705.1 uncultured Clostridia bacterium | reverse complement strand
CCGTATCGGACTGTCAGATCACTCCAGGAATCTGTCCCCGAGCCTGACAAGCTCACTCTCGGAAATGCCGAGCTCTGATATTATATAATCCCTTACAGAGCCGTATCTCTCCCTGACGTGTGAGATAACGTTCGTCATCGTCGTTTCGTTCACCCTGTCCATAGCCATCATGAACAGGTCGATCTTCTCGGGCGGTACTCTGCCCGACATCGTGAGCATCTTCCGCTCCGCTTCGATCTTATCGCGGTTGTAGTCATTTGTCAGCATATAGTCCGAAACTATGATATCCTCGCTCACCCCCAGCGCCGAGAGGATCAGCATCGCCGCGACACCCGTGCGGTCCTTGCCCTGTGTGCAGTGGAAAAGCAGGGCACGTCCTTCCTTTAGCGAGAGCAGCTCTCTGAACAGGCGGCTGTAGCTGTCCTTCCCCAACTGCTCGTCGAGAAAGCCGAAATACAGCTCATCTCCGAGCAAGCCCGTTTCGATCAGTGCCCCTATCATCGCCGCAGGGTCGTTCACAGAAGCATCGGGGTGCTCACGCTGCCACTGCTCTGTCAGCTCTGTCTGCTTCTGAAGATCGAGCACAGCCAGCTGCAAATACTCGGCTCCTTCGGGCAGGGGGTCGGGGTCGGGAGCAGACGAGCCCGTGAACATTTCAAGCAACGGCGAACCGTTTATCTCCTCGTCCGATCTCAGGTCGATCACCTTTGCAAGACGGTATTCGTCTCTGAGCCTGCGCAGATCCTCTTCATCGGCAGTGGACAGTCTTGCCGTGCGCAGCAGCACTCCGTGCTTCACCGTCCTTCCGTCCGCAGCAGGATACCCTCCGAGCTCTCTGGCATTTGCGATACCGTTCATGCCTATACTCTGCTGAAGGTCCTTTGTATCCATATTTATCCCTCCGTCGGTCATTTGTTACCTTATAATTATAACATATTTTTTACAGAAAGTGTACATAATTCTTACCGTGATATTGCACAAATTTTACCCCGATTTTTTATCGTACATATCCAAATCCTGTTGATCCTCCATGATCACCTCGGTATCCCGTGTGAGCCTGCCCGCCGATAGGGGTATCCACTGATATTCAGCCCGATCTCTGAGACTGATAACAGCACCGCGAAAACGGGGATACGGGGTGAACGGTGTGACGCAGGAAGCTTGGTATGCATATTATGTTCGGGGAGGAAATGCTATGACCGAATACAGACTGAACATACCCGCCGAGGTCGCATACGCCCGCAGATGGGCATTCTCGCACGCTCCGAATTACTACAGCTTCGAGCAGCTCGGCGGCGACTGCACCAACTTCGTTTCGCAGTGCATATACGCAGGCGGGGCGGTGATGAACTACACGCGCGACACAGGCTGGTACTACCGCTCCCCCGACGACCGCGCCGCTGCATGGACGGGAGTGGAATACTTCTTCCGCTTTATCGTGAACAACAAAAGCGTCGGTCCCTTCGGCAGGCTCGTACAGCTTGACGGGACGGGCGCGGGTGATGTTATACAGCTCGGTGCGGGCGGCAGGTTCTATCACAGCCTGTTCGTCATCGATGTGCGGGAGGGTATGCCGTATGTGGCGGCGCACACCTCCCCCGCCTTTGACCGACCGCTTTCGAGCTATACATTTGAGCAGCTTCGATGCATCGGGATACAGGGCGCAAGACGGTGGTGAGCTTACCGACAGCTCCGTGCAATATAAAGTATAAAGCATAAAGCATAAACCATAAATCAAAAAACATAAAGGCAGTTGAAATCCCGAGCGGAATGTGGTATAATCGGTATATCAAACAGAACGGAGAGGATAATATGCTTATGCTTGACACACTCAAAAACAGATTTGAAAACAATATGCAGCGCCACCCCGATATGACCTGGGAGGAGGTAAAAGGCCGCCTGTGGGAACACGGCTATGTGCTGGATATCCTCAGAGACATGGAGGAAACGGGCGGCGAGCCCGACGCTATCGGCTATGACGATATCGGCAGGATCATATTCTGCGACTGCTCTGCCGAATCCCCCGAGGGGCGCAGGGGCTTATGCTTTGACGACGCAGGGCTTGACAGGTGCAGCAATGATGCTCCTGCGGGGAGTGCGGAGCATCAGGCTGAGATGATCGGCGTAAAGCTTATCACCGAGGAGATCTACCAAAGATTGCAGACCCTCGGGGAATTTGACCTCAGTACTTCAAGCTGGATAGACGCTCCCGCCAAGGTAATACAGTCGGGCGAAGGGCTGTTCTGCGAAAGGCGCTTCGGCAGAGTTTTCACCTTCCACTGCGATGCGGGGTCGTACAGCTCCGACCGAGGCTGGAGGGGATATATCTGCCTGTGATGCTGTGATGCTGAAATGAAGATAAGATATCAGAACGAGCATCTGCGCAGCAGGGTAAAGCAGGACACGCTTCTGTTCCCCGAAACAATGGGCATCACCTTTTTCGGGCTGGCGCTGGTCATCATCAGCATCGTCAATACCTGCCTTGATATGCAGTTTACCGATGCAGGCTTTTTCAGCACACTTTCAAACGAACACCCTATATGCCTCTGCTTCGGGATAACGCTGCTGATCGCAGGCGGGATATTCATACACCTGAACAGGAGCTTCAACGTGCTCAGGCACTTCCGCCCTGCCTGCGGAAGCGTGAGATACACCCCCGAGGAGATAGACCGCGAGGCCTGTCTGCCCGAGTCAAGGTGGTACCGCGGCTATGACATATACGTTACGCCAAGGCTGCTGATCGGCACCAACAGAGGAATGACGGCGGTGGAGTTCGGGGATATAAAAGAGGTCACGGTCAGGCAGAAATGCCGTCATGAATCCGACCGCACCCGCGGACACGTCAGCCTTGTCACGGGAAGAAGATCCTACAGACAGAAGGAATACTATTCCTGCATCATCACCGTCACAGCAAGGAACGGCAGGCATCTGAAGCTGTGCGACAGCAGAGATCTGTCGGGCGAGGTGATAAGGCAGATCATTGAGGAGCGGTGCGGCAAGGGAGTATGGAGCGAACTGTGAGGACCGCTCGTCTGACGGCGAGGTCCGGGACTTCTTCAAATGGATATCCGACTATATCATCACGGCTTTTAGTTTAAAAGACCCGTCCGCGGAGAGCGATAAAGCTCCGCGGACGGGTCTTTGCTGTCTGTTGATTTTGGCTCGCCGATCTTTACCAGCGTACCTGCCACCGCTTGCGCAGCTCCTCGGCAGGCTCACTGACCGTGACTGCCCTTCTCTCGGTCTTTTCACGAGCACAGAGCTTTGCCAGATATTCCTCAAACCGCTCTGCCGCAACTGGTATCTCTGCCCAGTCATCTGTCCAGGAGGACAGATATGCGGCATTGGAAAGGTTCAGCGAATTGAGCCCCTCCTCTCCGGGTGCTATGAGCGGTGCGCCGTCAAGTATCGCATCGGCAAAATTGTTGAGTATCGGCGGGTGACCGTCGAAGCCCTCGGCTGTGAATTCCTCATACTCTGTCTCGGGGCAGGCAAAGCCCTCCTTCGAGGTGAAGCAGAATTCCCGCTCGGGGGTCTTCAGCCTCCACCATTTGAGCTTGCCGTCCTCCAGCACCAGCTTGCCCCTGTCACCTGTGATCTCAAGACGGTTGGTGCCGCAGGCATCGCCCGTCGTGGTGATAAATGCAGCCGTTGCACCGTTTTTGTATTCGCCGTAGATAGTCACGTCGTCCTCGACCCCGATATCGTGATACTTGCCGACAGAGCAGAAGGCTCTTATGCGCTCGGGCATACCGAATATCCACTGCCAGAGATCGAGATTGTGGGGTGCCTGATTCAGGAGCACTCCCCCGCCCTCGCCGTTCCAGGTCGCCCGCCAGCTGCCCGAATCGTAATATGCCTGCGTCCTGTACCAGTTGGTTATTATCCACACCAGCCTTTTGAGCTCGCCCAGCTGTCCGCTGCTCACTATCTCTCTTGCCCTTGCATAGATCGGGTCGGTGCGCTGATTGAACATTATCCCGAACCTGACTCCCGCCTTCCTTGCAGCCTCGTTCATCTCGATGACCTGCGAGGTGAACACTCCCGCAGGCTTTTCGGTCATGACGTGCAGACCCTTCTCAAATGCCATTATCGCATATTTCGGGTGGTCGTAGTGCGGGACACAGATCAGCACAGCGTCCGTCAGCCCGCTGCCGATCAGCTCCTCTGCGGTGTCAAAGCACTTGACCGAGGGGCAGATGCTTTCCGCACGTCTGAGCTTTTCGGGGTCGGTATCGGCCGCTGCCGTGACCTCCCAGCGGGGGCATTCGCCGTTCACGATGCTGTGAAGATGCCCGCTGCCCATGTTTCCCATGCCTATTATCCCGAGCCTCAGCTTTTTATTATCCATATCCTTATCCTCCGCATATTATCGCTTTCAGCGCATCGACCGCTGCCGAAAATGCTGTCTGTCCGTCGGGATATGTGTATTCCCCGACCCTGCTCTTCTTATCCTGTTCAAGCTGCGCAAGTCCCTCAAACACCGAAAGGTGCGGCTCTACGGTAAGCACCTCGCCCTTGTACCGTGAGAGCAGCCACGGCAGCCTGCCCTCGCCCCTGCCTGCGGGAACGACCGAGCCGTCGCTGCGTGCGTCCTTGATGTGCATATACTCCACATAAGGCCCTATCAGCTCCCATGCCTGCTCGGTATCCTGCCCGCACTGGATAAAGTTCGCAGGGTCGAAGACCGCCCGCAGCTGCGGCAGCGCCTTATGTATCTCAAGGCACCTTGCTGCCGTGTCGCCGTATATCCCCTTCTCATTCTCGTGGCAGAGAACTATACCGCTGCCCTCGGCTGCATCGACAAAGCGTCCGAGCCTTTCGAGCACGGGACCGATGCTCTCGGTGCCGTAGAAGCTGAAAAGCCTTATATGCTCCGCCCCGAGGATATGCGCTGTCTCAAGGCTGCGCTTAAAGCTTTCAAGGTGCGGCTCAAAGCTGTCGCCGATGCCGATCTTACCGAACGGCGACCCGAGCGACCACACCGCGAGCCCCTCGCCGTCAAGGCGGCGCTTTATCTCCCTTGCCTTTGCTGCCGTGATATCGGCGATATTCTCTCCGTCAACATTTCTTATCTCCAGAAGCCCGACCCCATTGGTCTTCATTGCCCTTATCTGCTCCGACAGAGCCGAGCCTGCTTCGTCTGCAAATGCTGCAAGTCTGTATTTCACAGCGATCCCTCCTTTGCTTCTGTTATGATGATAGCACATTATCGGCTGCAATACAATTGCAAATATCACCATAACATATTGCAAAAATGTTCAGCCCGCACACGGGCAGCTCCTGCGGATACCGACGCAAAAAGGCTCCGCCCGCGAAGCTTTTATAAGCCTTGCAGACGGAGCCTATACTTATCGGTGAGCGCTGTATCTACTTCCTCTCATCAAGGACAGCCCTTAACGTATCCCTCACAGCCCCCCTGTGTGAAAGCATTCTTTCGAGGTATACGATGACCTTTTCGCCGAGCCCCGCAGCCGCAAGGTCTGTGCCGAAGATCTCCTCGCTGCGGAGCAGACCGCCGATCTGTTCCCTTTCCGCGCCCGTAAGCTCTGCCCTGCCGAACATATCGGGACGCACGATCTGCCTCAGCTGCCCGAGCATCGGGTCGGGGCTCAGCTCCATCGGCTCGCCGCTGTCGTCTATGCCCGTAAGATACCGCAGCCATGCCGCTGTCACAAGCGGAATGAGCACCAGCTCACCCGCTCTGCCTTCGGCAGCGTAGTGCTTTACAGTCTCTCCGAAACGTACCGCAAGCTTTCGGCTCGTGTCGGTGGCTATCCTCTGCGGAGTATCGGGCAGGCCTGCATTGGGCAGCCGTTCGTTCAGCACCTCGTCAAGAAATTCGGCGGGGCTTATTATAACGGGGTCGGCAGCGGCGGGCAGTCCCTCGCCGTACCCGAGCCGACTGACGAGCCGACTGAGATCAAAGTCGTTCATCTCGTCCGAGATCTTCCTGTACCCAAGCAGGCAGCCGAAGACCGCAAGCGCCGTGTGCAGCGGATTCAGGCAGGCAGAGACCTTCATTCTCTCTGCCTTACCGACCGTTTCCCGATCGGTAAGGCAGACTCCCGCCTTTTCAAGCGCAGGCCTGCCGTTCGGGAAATCGTCCTCTATCACCAGATACCCCGGCATCTCGGCATTGACGAACGGGGCAATATATGTGCCGCGGCTCGTGACGGTCGGCTGCATGGCCTTTATGCCCATGTCCGTTAGCTCTTCGGCTATCCTCGGGTCGGGTCGGGGGGTGATCTTGTCTATCATCGTGCATGGGAAGGATACCCTGCCTCTGTCGCTCACATAATCATAGAACCCCCCGTCCGCCAGACCGTTTTCGCACCATGCAGCCGCCGTGAACAGTATCCCCTCGCGGAGCTTGTCACCGTTGCGGCTGCAATTGTCCATGCTCACGAGGGCTATCGGCATCGCACCCGCCCTGAACCGCTCATACAGCAGCGCCGCAGCCTTTCCGAGAGCTGTGCGCAGCTCCCCGCGGGGACCGCCTTCGGTATCCTGCCGCAGCGGCGGGAGGATATCTCCGTTCATGTCCCTTACACCGTAGCCCTTTTCGGTGATCGTGAAGGATATCATTTTCAGACTATCGCTGCGGGCAGCCCTTTTCAGCTGCTCAAGGCCGTCGCCGACAGCCGCATATGCCCTGCCGACCGAGCCCAGCACGCGCAGATACTTCCCCCCGTCGGCACGCAGCCCTACCAGCAGCACCAGTCTGTCGAACGGGTCAAATACCTTCTCTATCGGCTCGGTATGAAAGCAGTCAACTGCAATGATACCGCTTTCAAGCTCCCCCTGTCCGATCAGATCATCTGCGATACGCGCAATGTAGGCTCTGAAAATATTCCCCGCACCCATATGTATCCACTCGGGCGCAGCATCTGTCCTTGCGGCGACGCTGCCTGTATCATAGCTTGGAAGGATAAAGCCCTTGTCTGTCCATTCGTCCCTGTTGTTTATGATATCCGAAACCGTCAGCTCCATCATGACCGTCCTTTCCTATCTCTGTACCCGTGACGAACCGCTGCCGAAGGCAAGACTGCTTATCTCGCCGACAGATGCGTATGCCGAATCACCGCTGACAGTCAGCTTCAGCGCCGAGGCAGCCGCTGCAAACTCCGCCGCCGCTGCCGTGTCCATACCCTCTCCGAGAGCATAGATCAGCCCCGCCGCGAAGCTGTCTCCGCCGCCTATGCGGTCTACTGTTTCCGTATCGTATTCCTTGGTGATATGATGCTCATGTCCGTCATACACAAGTGCCGCAAATCTGTTCCTGTCCGACGATACCGTCGTGCGAAGTGTTATCGCCGCCAGCCTCAGCCCGAACCGCTTGACCAGCTCCTCCGCCGCGGGTCTATACGCTTCATAGTCGCTGTCCGACTGCGGCTTTGGCGTGATGCCGAAAAGCTCCCGCTCCTGACCCCTGCCGATGATGCAGATGTCGGCATAGCGAAGCAGCCCGCTCATTGCTCTGCCCGCACGCTCACTGTCCCACAGCTTTGCGCGGTAGTTGACATCGCAGCTTACCGTAAGCCCCATTTCCTTAGCCGTCCTGACCGCTTCAAGGCTCGCTCTTTCAAGCTCCCCTCCGAGCGCGGGAGTAATGCCCGAGATGTGGAACAGGTCTGCACCCGCGAATATCCTCCTCCAGTCGTATTCCTCTGCTGCGGAAAGCGCGAATGCCGAGCCTGCGCGGTCATATATCACCTCCGAGGGACGAAGCCCCGCCCCCTGTTCAAGGAAGTAAATGCCTATCCTGTCTCCGCCCCTGATGATGTGCGAGGTGTCAACACCCACCGAGCGCAGATGATCTACCGCCGCCTGCCCGAGCTCATGGCGGGGAAGCTTGCTCACGAATACCGAATCTGCGCCGAGCTGTGCGAGCAGGAAGGCCGCATTTGCTTCTCCTCCGCCGTAGACCGCGTCAAACCTCTGCGCCTGCACGAATCTGCGGTGCCCCTCGGGCGAAAGGCGCAGCATGATCTCTCCGAATGTAACTGTCTTCATATACCTCACCCCTGTATTATCCGCATTCCGTCCGCGGTGTCGGCAGAAACGAGCCTTCCGCCGTCATATCTCCTGTCGGTGGACCTTGTCCCGAGCCGTTCCATATGAAAGACCGTCCGCATGACGTTCGGGCAGGACATCAGCATCAGCCGCGTGCCGTTCTCTGTCACATATCCCCCGAAGGTCAGCCTCAGCATCAGCGATGCCGCCTCTGCCGTAAGCTCCCTTATCCTGTCAAAGCTGTGTGCAGCGATAAGCTCCCTGCTCACCATGAAGCTCCCGCCGCAGGCTATTATCCTCGGGTCGGAAAGATATGCTCCGATGTTCCCGATGCCGAGCCCGCCCGTCGGCATAAAGCGCACACCCGCATACGGCGCTGCAAGGGCCCCGATCGTTTTAAGCCCGCCCAGCTGCTCGGCGGGGAAGAACTTGACCTCGCTCAGTCCCAGCTCCAGCGCCGCTTCGATATCCGATGCCGATGAGCACCCAGGCAGCACGGGCAGACCCAGCTCAAGGCAGTGCTCAACAGTCCTTCGGCTGAACCCGGGGCTTACGATGAATTCTGCGCCCGCGTCTGCCGCGAGATCCGCCTGCTGTGCCGTAAGCACCGTTCCCGCTCCCACCGTCATCTCGGGGAATGCCTCCTTGATCCTTCTTATAGCCTCCGCAGCCGCGTCCGTCCTGAAGGTGACCTCCGCCGCAGGCAGTCCTCCCTCGCAGAGCGCCTGTGCAAGAGGCACCGCATCGGCTGCATCGTCTATCGCTGCAACGGGTATTATCCCTATCATCTCAAGTCTGCTTATAATACTGTTCATTGTCATTGCTCCTTATCAAGATCAAGCTAAAGCTCCAAAAAAGAATCTCTCCGCATTGTTAAAGCATATGTCCTGCACCAGCCTGCCGAGCAGCTGCCTGTCAAAGTACAGCTCGCCGCTTTCACAGAGCCTGCCTATATACCGACAGAGTATCCGCCTGAAATACTCATGCCGCGTGTAGGAGAGCATACATCTTGAATCGGTCAGCATACCGATAAATGTCCCCAGCACGCCCTGCTCGCAGAGTGAGCGCAGGTGATCGTCTATACCGCCGATGCTGTCGTTGAACCACCATGCAGCACCGTGCTGCACCTTGCCGCATATTCCCTCCCCGCAGAAGCACCCCGCAAGCACGCCGAGCGGAGTGTTCATCGAAGGGTCAAGGCAGTAGAGCACCGTCTTCGGCAGACTGTCGGTGCGGTCGAGCTCGTTCAGGAAGGCTGCAAGCGTCTCGAGCTGCGTGCTGCTGTCTATGCGGTCAAAGCCGCTGTCCCGACCGAGCGCCGCAAACGCTCTGCTGTTTGTGTTCCTGACAACTCCGAAATGCAGCTGCATCACCCAGCCCAGCCGCCTGTATTCGCTGCCGAGGAAGAGCATGAGCTCCGTGATGAAGCCGAGGCGCTCCCGCTCTGTGAGCTGCTCACACCTCATTCCCTTTTCAAATGCCCTTTCAAGCTCGGCTGAACCGAGCCTTGTGTACGGGAAGAAGGCTGTGCTCTGGTCGCTGCTGCGTGCGCCGAGCGAATCGAAGTATCCCATTCTGTCGGTCAGCGCCGCTTTGAGAGAGCTTATGTCCGTTATCTCCCTGTCCGCCGCCTTTTCAAGCCTTGCTATGTATTCGGGGAAGCTGCTGCCGCCTATCAGCAGCAGCGGGTCGGGACGGAAGGTCGGTATCACTCTGCACCCGAGACTTTTATCCTCTCGCATGAGCCTGTGGTACCTCAGATCGTCGCAGGGGTCGTCGGTCGTACCGATGACGCGCACCCGCGACTGCTTTATTATCCTCCGCGCGGACAGCTCCCCGCTTTCAAGCTTCGCATTGCAGAGGTCGAATATCTCGTCGGCAGTCCCCTCGCTTATCGGAAGGCGGCAGTCAAAATACCTTTGCAGCTCCAGATGGCTCCAGGCATAGAGCGGGCTGCCCGCCGCATACGAGACTGTCCTGCACCATGCCCTGAAACGCTCTCTGTCGTCTGCTCTGCCCGTGATGTATTCCTCGGGGATACCCAGCTGCCGCATGGCTCTCCATTTGTAGTGATCTCCCCCGAGCCAGAGAGCGGTCATCGAGGGATAGCTCCTGTCCTCGTATATCTCAGCAGGGTCGATATGGCAGTGATAGTCGATTATCGGCATATCCTCAGCATATCCGTGAAAGAGTATCCTTGCCTGCTCTGTGTCGAGCAGCAGCTCCTTGTCCATAAAATCCATATCAGTGTCTCCCTTCAAGCCTGTCGAGCATATCCCACGCACCGAGGATATACATGATGCCCAGCGCCCTGTCATAGAGCCCGTAGCCGGGGCGGCATTTCTCGCCCCAGATGTGGCGGCCGTGGTCGGGGCGGATATAGCCGTCAAAGCCGCAGTCGTGATATGCCCGTATTATCTCCAGTATGCCCACATCGCCGTCACAGTCGCGGTGAGAGGTCTCTGAGAAATCGCCGTTGTCAAAATGCTTAACGTTGCGGATATGCGCAAAGGCTATCCTGTCGCAGTGACGGCGGACTATCTCGGATACATTGTTCGCGGGGTCAGCTCCGAGCGAGCCCGAGCAGAGGGTAAGACAGTTGTACGGGTCGTCTACCGCCGAAAGCAGTCTGTCAACAGCCGCTCCGTCAACGATCAGCCTCGGCAGCCCGAAGATGTCCCACGGCGGGTCGTCGGGGTGGATAGCCATTTTGATATCACATTCATGGCAGGTCGGCATCAGCGCCTCGAGAAAGTATTTCAGGTTAGCCCACAGCGCCTCCTTGTCGGTATCCCTGTAGAGCGCGAAAAGCCCGCTGAGATCGGCAAGGCGCTCGGGCTCCCACCCGGGCATTGTGAACCCCTTCGTCTCGGACAGGATATACTCCGCCATTTCCGCGGGGTCCTGCCTTATCCTGCTTTTTTCATAGTAAAGCGCGGTCGAGCCGTCGGGCAGCGGGTGGAAGAGGTCGGTCCTCGTCCAGTCGAATACGGGCATAAAGTTATAGCAGACAACCTTTACACCGAAGGCGGCAAGGTTTTTCAGCGTCTGCCTGTAGTTCTCGATGTATCTGTCTCTGTCCGCGCCGGCAGTCTTGATATCGTCATGAACGTTCACCGACTCGACAACGCTCATTCCGAAGCCGTAACGGGACAGCTCGTCGCTCACCGCCCGTATCTCGTCCCTTTCCCAGACCTCGCCCGCCTGCTTGTGATGCAGCGCCCATACTATCTCGCTCACCCCGGGTATCTGCCTGATATCCGCAAGCGATATGCTGTCGTTGCCGCTGCCGTACCATCGGAATCCCATTTTCATACTGATATCACCACTCCCGATCATAGATAACAGATCCATTCTATAAGTATATAATAGCACAGATCTCTTCGCAATACAATTGCAAATTTTTTCAGAGATCATTGTAAATCTGTTCAGAATATGTTATAATAGATCGGGAGGTGCCTTATGGATACCTTGAATGAATTTGAATACAGCGGCTTCCACTATCGCTATGCCGTTGATGAACACCCGAATGCTGCCGACTATTCCTTCCACGTCCATGACAGGTGCGAGATCTTTTACTTCATCTCGGGCAGGGCTCAGTATCTTGTCGAGGGCTCGGTCTACCCTCTGGAAAACGGCTCACTGCTGGTAATGCGGCCGAGCGAAGCCCATTGCATACAGCTGCTCGGCGGCGGCAGCTACGAAAGGTATGCCGTGAACTTCCCGCTCTCGGTCTTTGACAGCTTCGACCCCGAGCGAAGGCTGATGGAGCCGTTCCTCGACCGTCCGCTCGGACGAAGGAATATGTATACGCTGCCCGCGCTCGAAGAGGTGTTCAGTTCAATGGCAGAAAGCGCGGACGATTACGAAAGGCATATCAATACGGTCGCGGCACTTACACGGCTCATCACGCTTATAAGGCGCGAGTTCCGCGGAATGGAAAAGGAAGCCCCCCGTCAGCAGACGCTGTCGGAGCGCATCGTTGCCTATGTCAACGAGCACCTGTTCGATGAGCTGACGATCGACAGGCTCTCGGAGCATTTCTTTATCAGCAGCTCGCAGCTGCGTCGTATGTTCCGCCTGTCCACGGGTGCGACGGTGTGGGAATACGTTACCGCCAAACGGCTTGCTGCGGCAAGGGTGATGCTCTCAAACGGCATACCCGCGGGGCAGGCTGCACTTCAGTGCGGCTTCGGGGAATACTCTTCGTTTTACAGAGCCTATGTAAAGCGCTTCGGCACCAGCCCGACGGGTACGGACCGCTCCGTGAAGAAGCAATGACCGACAGGCATAAAATAAG